>NZ_JBGCCL010000022.1:0-119757 GCF_041262505.1 Streptacidiphilus sp. MAP5-3 | reverse complement strand
GGACACGGCACCCCTGCCTGGCCGGACGAAAGCGACAAGGGGATTCTGCCCAACTCCACCAACCAGAACGACACTTAGCCGCGACAATCTACTAGTGTTCTGAGTGTTCTTCGTCCGCCCTGACCTGGTCCGCCCTGACCTGGTCTGCGCTGACCTGGTCCGCCCTGACCTGGTCCGGCGCGACCTGGCCGAGGAACTGCGGCGGGACGTGGTCCGTCAGCCAGACCCCGTTGGCGCTGACCCGGAAGACGAACCCGGCTGCCGCCATCCCGGCCGCGTCCACGCTCAGCACCACCGGCCGTCCGCGTCGGCCGCCCACCCGGGTCGCCGTGGCGATGTCCGGCGACAGGTGCACGGCATGCCGCTGCATCGGACGCAGCCCCTCCCGCCAGATGGCGTCCAGCGCGCCGGGGTGCGTTCCGTGGAAGAGCCGCGCCGGTGGCGCGGCCTCCTGGTAGCCGAGGTCCACCGGCACCGTGTGGCCCTGGCTGGCCCGGATCCGGCCCCCGTCCGGGCTGAATGCAAACCGCTGCTTGTCGTTCTCCGCGACCACCCTGTCCAACTCGACCCGGCTGATCCGGCGGCCATGCGCAGCGGCCGCTGCGAGGAGCTGCGCGACGTCCACCCATCCGGCCGGGTCCAGGCGGATGCCGATGCTGCCCGGATCGTGCCGGAGAACCCGGGAGAGGAACTTCGATGTCCTGATCATTCTTCGGTTGTCGTCCATGGCGCCGACGGTAGGGCGAGATCCCGGCCCGCGTCGCGCACGTTTCGGCCGTACTCGCCGCCGGCGCCCCTGTCGAGCGTGCCGAGCGTACATGGCCGATCATGGTCGGGTGATGCGCATCTGCTTCGTCTGCACCGGGAACATCTGCCGCTCGCCGATGGCCGAGCAGGTGATGCGCGCACGCGTGGCCGAGGCGGGGTTGGCGTGCGGGATCCTGGTCGACAGTGCGGGCACCGGCTCCTGGCACGTCGGCGACCCGGCCGACGAGCGTGCCGTCCGGGTGCTGCGTGCGGCCGGATACGGCAGCGACCACGTGGCCCGGCAGTTCCGCCCGGAGTGGTTCGCCACGCACGACCTGGTCGTCGCGCTCGACCGGGGGCACGAGCGGGCCCTGCGCCGCCTCGCCCGGACCTCGGAGGAGGCGGCGAAGATCCGGCTGCTGCGCTCCTTCGACGCCTCCCGGCACACGCCCGACGGCGACGATCTTGACGTCCCCGACCCCTACTACGGCGGTCTGGCCGGCTTCGAGGAGGTGCTCGGGCTCTGCGAGGCGGGCTGTGACGGCCTGCTCGCCGAAGTCAGGAGCATGGTGCGCTGAAGCCGTCCCGGGGTGTCCGTGGGGCGTCCTAGACTCGTGGGTGATGAGCAGCCTCTTTGACGACATCCCCCTGCCCGGCCTGGACACCCCTGCCCCGGCGCCTTCGGCGGGCGAGCCGCCGTACGACCACGCGGCATACGGCGAGGCCCCGTTCGACGCCTCGTTCGAGGCTCCGCACGAGGCCTCGTACGACGCGCCGTACGAGGAGGAGATCCCGAGCGGGCTCTTCCAGTCCTTCGACCCGGCCGAGCCGGTGCCCGGGGCGTACTACCGCAACGGCGCGCCGCATCCGGTCCGGGACCCGGAGACGCTGCTCGACGGCATGAACCCGCAGCAGCGCGAGGCGGTCGAGCACGCGGGCTCGCCGCTGCTCATCGTGGCCGGTGCCGGCTCCGGCAAGACGCGGGTGCTCACGCACCGGATCGCCTACCTGCTGGCCGCACGCGGCGTGCAGCCGGGCGAGATCCTGGCGATCACCTTCACCAACAAGGCCGCGGGCGAGATGCGCGAGCGCGTCGAGGCCCTGGTCGGGCCGCGCGCCAAGGCGATGTGGGTCTCCACCTTCCACAGCGCCTGCGTCCGGATCCTGCGGCGCGAGAGCAAGCGGCTCGGGTTCACCTCCAGCTTCTCGATCTACGACGCGGCGGACTCGCAGCGCCTGATGGCGCTGGTCTGCCGCGACCTCGACCTGGACCCGAAGCAGTTCCCGCCGAAGTCCTTCACCGCCAAGGTCTCCAACCTCAAGAACGAGCTCATCGACGAGGAGACCTACGCCGGCCAGGCCGACAACCCGATGGAGCGCAAGCTGGCCGAGGCCTACGCGCTCTACCAGCGGCGGCTGCGCGAGGCCAACGCGCTCGACTTCGACGACATCATCATGACCACGGTCAACCTGCTCCAGGCGTTCCCCGACGCCGCCGAGCACTACCGCCGCCGGTTCCGGCACATCCTGGTCGACGAGTACCAGGACACCAACCACGCCCAGTACATGCTGGTGCGCGAGCTGACGGGCGGCGCCAGCGGCCAGGCGCCGAAGAAGACGGTGGACGGCGAGTTCGTGAACCCGGCCCAGGCTGCCCTGGCCGAGATCCCGCCCGCCGAGCTCTGCGTGGTCGGTGACGCGGACCAGTCGATCTACGCTTTCCGCGGCGCGACGATCCGCAACATCCTCGACTTCGAGGAGGACTACCCGAACGCCACCACGATCCTGCTGGAGCAGAACTACCGCTCCACGCAGACGATTCTGAGCGCTGCCAACGCTGTCATCGAGCGCAACAGCAACCGCCGCAAGAAGAACCTGTGGACGGCAGGCGTCGAGGGCACCCGGATCACCTCCTACGTCGCCGACGACGAGCACGGCGAGGCGCAGTTCATCGCGGACGAGATCGACCGGCTCAGCGACGCGGGCGACGCCAAGCCCGGTGACGTCGCGGTCTTCTATCGCACCAACGCGCAGTCGCGTGTCTTCGAAGAGGTCTTCATCCGCGTCGGCCTGCCCTACAAGGTTGTCGGCGGCGTCCGCTTCTACGAGCGCCGTGAGGTGCGTGACGTCCTGGCCTACCTGCGGGTGCTGGCCAATCCCGAGGACTCGGTGCCGCTACGCCGGATCATCAACGTGCCCAAGCGCGGGATCGGCGAGCGTGCCGAGGCGATGATCGAGGCGCTGGCCTCGCGCGAACGGATCTCCTTCCCGCAGGCGCTGTTGCGGGTGGACGAGGCGTACGGCATGGCCGCGCGCTCCGCCAATGCGGTGAAGAAGTTCAACGACCTGATGGCCAAGTTGCGCGGTGTGGTCGAATCGGGTGCGGGGCCCGCCGCCGTGCTGGAGGCGGTGCTGGAGGAGACCGGATACCTGGCCGAGCTCCAGGCGTCGACGGACCCTCAGGACGAGACGCGTGTCGAGAACCTGCAGGAACTCGCGGCCGTGGCGCTGGAGTTCGAGCAGGAGGAGCCGGTCGAGGGCCCGGACGGGGAGCCCGTCCAGACGGGTCTGCCCGGCTTCCTGGAGCGGGTCGCGCTGGTGGCCGACTCCGACCAGATCCCTGACGAAGACGGTGAAGGGCGGGGCGTCATCACGCTGATGACGCTGCACACCGCCAAGGGCCTGGAGTTCCCGGTCGTCTTCCTGACCGGCATGGAGGACGGCGTCTTCCCGCACATGCGGGCGATGAACAACACCAAGGAGCTGGAGGAGGAGCGCCGCCTCGCCTACGTCGGCCTGACCCGGGCCCGGGAGCGGCTCTACCTCTCCCGAGCGGTGCTGCGCAGCGCCTGGGGTCAGCCGTCGTACAACCCGGCGTCGCGGTTCCTGGAGGAGATCCCGCCGACCCTGGTGGACGAGAAGCGGACCGCCGCGGCGGCAGTGCCGTCGCTGAAGTCCGGCGGCTCGGGCGGCTCCGGCGGTGGATTCGGTGGCCGCTCGGCCGGCACGGGTACGGCGGGTGGCCGACGCTCCACGCCGGCGGCGGGCTGGGGCAAGAACGCGGGACGGATGAAGGACCGTCCGATGGTCAGCCTGGCCGTCGGCGACCGGGTCACCCACGACCGCTTCGGACTGGGCACGGTGATGGCGGTGTCGGGCCCGGCGGACGACGCGAAGGCCACCATCGACTTCGGCGCGGAGGGCACGAAGCAACTGCTGCTGCGCTACGCACCGGTCGAGAAGCTCTGAGCGCTGAGTAGTCGGGCCCGCCTCAGCGCGGGTCCAGGCCGCGGGCCAGCAGCCAGGGCAGTGGGTCCACGGCCGGGCCGCCGGTCGGGTGCACCTCGAAGTGGAGGTGCGGTCCGGTGGAGTTGCCGGTGTCGCCGGAGTAGGCGATCACCTCGCCGACCTTCACCGGGCCGCTGTGCAGCCGGTAGGCGCTGAGGTGGCAGTACCAGGTGATCGTGCCGTCCGGCGCGGTCACCTTGGACATGTTGCCGTAGAAGGGGTTCCACTCGGTGCTGACGGCCCCTCCGGTCACCGCGTGGACGGGAGTGCCGACCGGCACCGGGAAGTCGATGCCGGTGTGCAACTGCATCCAGTGCGTCCCGGCCTGGCCGAACAGCGCGCTGAGGCCGGTGTGGTAGGCGATCGGGAGCACGAAGCGCGGCGCCTCGGCGGCGGCCTTCTTGGCTGCGGCGACCCGCAGTTGCAGGGCGGTGCGGGCTTCGTCGCGGCTGGTGCGTTCGGCGGCGTCCCGCGTCTCGGTGCTGGTCAGCGTCTTCGCCTGCGCCTGCGCCTGGGCGGCGTCGGGGGCCGAGATGGCGGTCGTTGTGACGTGGTGGTGGGCGCTCAGGGGGCCCATCGTGGCGGCGGCTGCACCGGCAACTCCCAGAACCGCCGCGGACGGCGCGACGATGGTCAGCACCGCGGACCGGCGCCGGGCCGCCTTCCGTCGCGCCCCTCTGGCGGCGGCCCGCCCGCCGACGACGGGTGGTGCGGCGGGCGGCGGCGTGAGGGGGGCTGCGACAGGAACGTCGACGGAAGCGTCGGCCGGGAGGTCGACGATGGTGGCGTCGACGTAGGCGACCGCCGTGGTGGTCGGGTGGTCCGCGAAGGCCGCCGAGTACGCGGGCTGGGGCCGTTGGTACTCCGGACACCCGAAGTGCGCCTGACAGGGCTCCTGGTGGTACGCCTGGTGGGCCGGGCAGTAGGGATCCGTGTAGGGGTGCGCGTACGCATATGCGTCGTATGTGTCGTAGGCCCACTGCTCCGGGTACGGCCGACCGTGGTCGGGAAGGACCAGGGTTTCCTGGCCGTACCAACTGGTATCAGTGGTCACGGGAATCCCAATCCACCTCGACAGCGGGAAAGTGTCCGTGACTGTATCCCCGGTATCGCACCGGAAACAAGAGAACTCCTGAATTGTCCCCCCAGGTAGCCGTCTTACGATCAGGCGATCTGACGACTGTTCACTCGTCGTACTGGTGTCGATTTCTGGGCGTCCGTCAACGCCTCGCGCACACGCGTGAGTACCTCCCAGTGCACCGGCAGCGACAGGTGTCCGGCGGTGCGGACCAGCACGTTCTCCGTGGCGAGGTCGGGGTGGTCGAGTCGGGCGTGTTGGTGCGGAAGGATCAGCGCGTCCAGGCCGCCCCAGAAGCAGAGAAAGCGCGTCGAACATTCGGGCGCAGGCGCGCCGAGTTCGGATATCACCTCGCTGCCCGGCAGTAGTTGACGCACGATCGGAAAGGCGCGGAGTGCATGCGCCGCCACCGTGCCCTGGTGGGGCGTGCCGAGGGTCACCAGGGTGTGCACGTGTTCGCTCCCACCGAGGCGTTGTACGTAGTAACGCGCGATCAGTCCGCCGAGGCTGTGGCCGACGACGGCGATCCGTTCGCCGCCGTAGATCCAGCGGGCCTGTTCGACCTGGTGGCCGAAGAGTGCGGCGGCGCGCGGGATGTCGAGCGTCAGCGGGTTGTAGTTCAACGCGTGCACGTGGTCCCAACCGTGGACGTGCAGGTTGTGGCGGAGCAGCGTGAAGACCGCCCGGTTGTCGAAGAGGCCGTGCAGCAACAGGACGGGGGCGTGGGCGCCTCCGAGCGCCTCCCCGTCACCGCCGACCCCGCCCCCGGCCCCACCGATCCCGTCGGCCCGGTCCTGGCCGAGCCTGCTCTCCGCGACGGACTGACTGCGGCGCAGGTGGCCGCAGTGCTGCGGGCGCTCCGGCGGCCACGGCTCCGGCTGGAGGAACCCACCGGGGTAGAGCAGCAGATGGCCGGCCAGTGCGACGCCTTCCAAGCCGACACCCAGCCCGATGCCCAGCCCGGTCCCGCAGATCTCGCGCGCCCAGGCGCCGGTGCGCTCCGACACGATGCTCACAGCCACGACCTCCCCGCGGGTCGGATCCGGGAAGCGTCCGGCGTGGACGGGCGAGCAGGCTCGAGTCCCACGACGCGACGCGGCGGCGACCGTGCCGCACCAACCTCGTGCGGCGCCGGAGTCGCGGCCGAACGTGTGTCGAGGGCGCGCCGAGCGGGCGGCAGCACAGCGGTGGCTGCGTGACGGCTTGCGGCTCCCCGCTGCGCCTCGATGCCCCCGCCACCCTGATGGCCGCCTTGGTGGTGGATCACAGGCGGCTGACGACGGGTGGGCGTCGCCGAGGTGGGGTATGGCTCCAACGCGCAGTGAACTCGTCGATGAACGATGGATCAGGACGAACGGTGGATCATTGTGATTCTCCCCTCGCTCGGGTCTGCGAAACGGCGTCCGGCCCCGGCCGGGGATAACGTTCCGACACCGGATGCCGACACCGGATGGCAACGTCGGTCAACGCAGCAACTGCAAGGACGCAGGAGGCAAAGATGGGCGTGTCCGGCCCTATCCGCGTGGTGGTGGCGAAGCCCGGTCTCGACGGTCACGACCGTGGCGCCAAGGTGATCGCCCGTGCGTTGCGCGACGCCGGCATGGAGGTGATCTACACCGGGCTGCACCAGACCCCGGAGCAGATCGTCGACACCGCGATCCAGGAGGACGCGGACGGGATCGGCCTGTCGATCCTCTCCGGCGCGCACATGACGCTCTGCGCCAAGATCGTTGAGCTGCTCCGCGAGCGCGACGCAGCCGACATCGTGGTCTTCGGCGGCGGCATCATCCCTGACGCCGACATCCCGCAGCTCAAGGAGCTCGGCGTGGCCGAGATCTTCACCCCCGGCACGCCGACGCGCGACGTGGTGAGCTGGGTCGAGAGCAACCTGCGTGCGGGCGCCGCGGCCTGATCCTCGGGCGGCGGACCGTCCGGCTCCGGGCGCGGAAGGTCACCCGTCGAACCTGAAGGTCAGCCGGCGAGCTTGACGCCGCCCGGTTCGCGGCTGTCCGGTTCGCGGCTGCCCAGTTCGGTGAGCATCGCATTGCGGGTGCGCAACGTGCCGGCGAGCCGGGTGAAGACCTCCGCCCACGCTGCTGAACCGGTCGCGGCCAGCTCGTCGACGCGAGCGGCCGCGGCGACCGGCAACGAGCGCTCGGCGACGCCGAGCACGCCGCTGTGGCTCCACGGGTAGGCGCCGCCGTTCGCGGCCTCGGCGAGTGCGTCCAGCACCGTCGTGGACAGCAGCTCCGGCCACGGACCCGGGCAGGTGACCAGCAGCTGGAACGCGTCGGCCAACCCCTGTACGGACAGGAAACCCGCCGTCCACTCCGCCCGCTCGTCGGGCGGCAGTACGGCGACCAGGCGGGCCGGCGTGCCCGTTGCCCCATGGGCGGCGTGGACGGTGAGCAGCGCGCTCGCCCATGCGGCGTCGTGCTGGCGGACCGCGGCCCGGGCCCAGGCGTCGAACAGCTCGCGGGCCCACTCCGGGGTGGGCGAGAGCGCCAGGACCTCCTCCGGCGGGCCGATCAGCTCGGTCCAGAGACGGAGCGGGGTCGCCGCGACGATCTCGCCGAGCCAGAATGCCTGGTCACCACGGCCGGTCGGCGAACCGGCGGCTATGCCGTCTCGCTGCATCGCGGCATCGCAGCCGGTGGGCGGCTCGACGACCAGGTCCTGGCCCTGCAGGAAGACCGCCTGCCGCGCGCGCTGGGCCATCCGCCCGGCCAGAGCGGACCCAGGCAGCGTGGAGAGCAGCTCGGCCGCCGTCGCCCGGACGTTCTTGGCGCGGTCTGCGAGAGCGGCCTCCAGAAAGGCCTCGTCGTCCGGACCGAGGCCCTCCTGCAGTGCGTCCAGGAAGAGCAGCCGGTCCTCCGCACGTTCGCTGCGCCACGTCGTCCGGAGCAACGCCAGCCCGGCCGCGGGATCGCGCCTCCGGAGTCGGGTCAGGTAGGTGACACGCTCGGCGAAGAGACCCTCCTGCCAAAGGGACTGACTGTTTGTCGGATCGACTGTCGTGTCGTTGACCTCGGGGCCCTCCACGGGCACGCGCAGCACGAAGCGCCACTCGGGGTTGAGCCCGGCCAGCCAGCGCCCGACGGGACCGGCGACGGCAACGGCGTCCGGGCGGATTTCGCTCCGCTGGCGTGCGGTGTCGAGCAGTTGTGGGAGCAGTGACGAAGGCGGCGCGTAGCCGCGCAGCCGGGTGGCGGCGAGCCACTGCGGCAGCAGTTCCCCGGCTGAGCCGTCCGCCAGCAGGGACGCGAGTCGTCGTGCGGCGGCCGGAGGCAGCGGCGTGCGGGTGTCCGGTGGCGCGGCGGCCGGTATCTCGGGTGCGGGCGCCGGACGCAGACCGGCCCGGCGTGCCACGGTGAGCGCGGCGGCACGGTCGAGCAGGTCGGGCCGACTGCGGCGGTTGGTGCCGAGGAGGGCGTCCTCGACGAGGTCGGACCAGGCGGTTGCGGGAGGTGCAGGCGTCGTGGGCGTCACGTGAGGCCTTTCTGCCGGGGCGGGGTGCGGGGCAGCCGATGAACGTAGGTGAATTGCCCGCGCTCACAGCAGAAGGGATCCCTCGTCGGTCCAGGCGGTGACCGCATCGAAGCCGCGGCAGCCGCACTCGCCGAAAAGGGTGACTGGACGGCCCTGGGACGCGGCGACGAGCCGCCAGAGCGAGCCGGAGCGCAGCGGTATCGCGCCCGTGCCGTCGACCAGGCTCCAGCCCGTCTCCGTGGGCACCGGGACGACGTCCGAGACGACGACCGGCCAGCAGGTCAGCCACGGGTCGTCACCGAGCGCCGCCGCGTAGGTGTCCAGCGCGGCATCGACGGTCACGCCGGAGGGCCGCGGCGCGGCGGCGGGAGCGGCGTGGCGGGCGCCGAGGGCGGCGCGCAGCGGGCGGGCAGCCGGGTGGAAGGCCAGCTCGGCGTCGAGTGCCAGGCCGGTCGGGAGCGCCAACTCCGGCGCCACGCCTGGGCGGCCGAAGGAGAGCAGCAGCGCGGTGTGGCCCGACTCCTCACCCCGGAGCCAGAGCCGGCGCGTGGTGAGGCGCTCGTCGGCGCTGTCGCGGGAGCCGAGGACCAGCCACCGGTCGCGGACCAGCGGGCCGCGCAGTACCTCGGCGCTGTCGACGGTGAAGCCGACGCGGGAACGGACTGTCGCCGCCAGGGGTTCGGGCAACTCGCCGACCCGCTGGTAGCCCGAGGCCAGCAGGTGCAGCAGGCCGTACTCCTCCAGCAGGCGGGAGGGCCAGTCCGGTCCGGATGCCGGCAGCGCGCCCAACTCCCGTGCACGGGTGGCCAGGCCGGGGGCCTGGGCATCGACCATGCGCGCTGCGACGCCCTCCCAGAAGCGGTAGCCCTGGCCGGGCGCCTCGGCGAGCCCGGTGCCGAGCTGGTCCGTGAGGCGGGCCTGGAGCTCGGCCGTACCGACGGCAACGCGTGCCTCACGCCCGGCCCGGCGGGCGACCGCCGCGGTGTCGTCCTTTGGCGCGGACGCGGTGGCGCGCTCCGTAGCGCGCTCGGCCCGCTGCTGACGGGAGGTCAGCCAGGAGGCGGCCCACTCCGATGCTTCGGCGTCGGACAGGGCGTCGCCGGACCAGAGCAGCAACAGCGCCAGCGCGTGTTTGCAAGGGAACTTCCGGCTCGGGCAGGAGCAGTGGTAGGCGGGGCCGTCCAACGCGACCACCGTTTGGTAGGGCCGCGACCCGCTGCCCTTGCAAGCGCCCCACACGGCGGCGGCGGACGCGCCCGTGTCGGACCAGGGCTCCGCTTTGGCGAGCTTGGCGGCGGCCTTGGCCGAGGGGGCGTCAGGGGAGAGGGAGAGAACGTGATCGGTAGTCCAGCGATCGTTCATGTCCGTGACGTTAGAGCCCACCACTGACACATCGGGCTGCTGCGTAAGGCGTCGTTCACTCGTTCGGGGCGGTGGCCCGACGAATTGTCAGACCCACCGTGCAGAGTGGTTCTCGCAGGCGACGACCGGGCCGTGAATGCCCTGTCGACCTGCCGACTCTGCGTTTTCGACTGTGCTGCCGACCGTGTTTCTGACTGCGTTTCCGACCGCGTTCCGGCGGTCCGCCGACGATGCCCTGGTGCCTTCCTCCCTGAGGAGACCTATGTCCACGTCCACCACACCCTCCGTCCCCGTGCCCGACCCCGTGTCCGACCCTGTGCTCGACACCCCGGCCGAGGCTCCGGCCGTGCTCCGGCCGCATGCCGAGACGGCGTACGCGGCCGAGCTCGCGGCGCTCGCCGCCGCGGACGACCGGCCGCGTCCGGCGCGCTGGCGGCTCTCGCCCTGGGCGGTGGCCACCTACCTGCTCGGCGGCACGCTGCCGGACGGCACGGTGATCACGCCGAAGTACGTCGGTCCACGTCGGATCGTCGAGGTCGCGGTGACCACCCTCGCCACCGACCGGGCGCTGCTGCTGCTCGGTGTGCCGGGCACGGCCAAGACGTGGGTGTCCGAGCATCTGGCCGCCGCGGTCAGCGGAGACTCCACGCTGTTGGTCCAGGGCACCGCGGGCACGCCGGAGGAGGCGATCCGCTACGGCTGGAACTACGCCCGGCTGCTCGCGGAGGGCCCCAGCCGGGAGGCCCTGGTCCCGAGTCCGGTGCTGCGCGCCATGGCGGAGGGCATGACGGCCCGGGTCGAGGAGCTCACCCGCATCCCGGCCGACGTGCAGGACACGTTGATCACCATCCTCTCCGAGAAGACGCTGCCGATCCCCGAGCTGGGCGACGAGGTGCAGGCCGTCCGCGGCTTCAACCTGATCGCCACCGCCAACGACCGCGACCGCGGCGTCAACGAGCTGTCCTCCGCCCTGCGACGGCGCTTCAACACGGTGGTGCTGCCGTTGCCCGCCTCGTTCGACGACGAGGTGGACATCGTCGCCCGCCGCGTCACCGAGCTCGGCCGCTCGCTCGAACTCCCGGAGACGCCGACCGCGTTGGCCGAGATCCAGCGCGTGGTCACGGTCTTCAGGGAGCTGCGCGACGGCGTCACCGCCGACGGGCGGACCAAGCTCAAGTCCCCCTCCGGCACGCTCTCCACGGCCGAGGCCATATCCGTGGTCACCAACGGGCTCGCGCTGGCGGCGCACTTCGGTGACGGTCAACTGCGCGCGGGGGACGTGGCCGCGGGCATCCTCGGCGCGGTGGTCCGCGATCCGGCGACGGATCAGCTGATCTGGCAGGAGTACCTGGAGTCCGTCGTGCGAGAGCGCGCGGACTGGAAGGACTTCTACCGCAGCTGCCGCGACGCGGTTGCGCGCTGAGGAGGCGGCGTTGACGGAGACCGCCCTGTTGGGCATCCGCCATCACGGTCCCGGCTCGGCACGGGCCGTGGGCGCGGCGCTGGCCCAGTTCCGGCCGGACGTGGTGCTGATCGAGGGGCCGCCCGAGGCCGACGCGTTGTTGCCGCTGGCCGCAAGCAAGGAGATGACGCCGCCGGTCGCGCTGCTCGCGCACGTCGTGGACCAGCCGTCGCGGGCGGCGTTCTGGCCGTTCGCCGCGTTCTCGCCAGAGTGGGTCGCGCTGCGGCACGCCCTCGACGGCGGAATCCCGGTGCGCTTCGTCGACCTGCCGGCGGCGCACACCTTCGCCCTCGCCACCAGCGACGACGAGGACGAGAAGGATGAGAAGAACGCGAAGGACGAGAAGGCTGAGCGGGCCGAGAACGGCGATCCGGTCGAGACGTCCGTGGCGACGCTGCTCCTGGACCCGATCGCCGAACTCGCGCGCGCTGCCGGGCAGGAGGATGCCGAGCGCTGGTGGGACGACGTCGTCGAGCACACCCACCCGGCACGCATGGCCTCGTCCGGGGGCGCAGACGGAAGCACTGACGGAAGCATCGACGTGAGCGCTGACGGGAACGCCGACGCGCCGCCCGTCGACGCCCTGGCGCCGTTCCGCGCTCTCGCCGAGGCGATGGGGGAGCTGCGGGCCGGGGTTCCGGTCACGCCCGGGGACGCGCGCCGCGAGGCGCACATGCGCAAGCAGATCCGGGTCGCGGCCAAGGCCGGGCACCAGCGGATAGCCGTCGTCTGCGGCGCCTGGCACGTGCCCGCGCTCGAGCCCAAGGCGTCGACGGCCGCCGCCGACAACGCGCTGCTGCGCGGCCTGCCCAAGGTCAAGGTCGAGCTGACCTGGGTGCCGTGGACGCATCGTCGGCTCTCGCAGGCCACCGGCTACGGGGCGGGGATCGCCTCCCCGGGCTGGTACCAGCACCTGTTCGAGGCGAACGGCCAGCGGGTCGTGGAGCGTTGGCTGACCAAGGTCGCGGTGCTGCTGCGCGAGGAGGACCACGCCGTCTCCTCGGCGCACGTGATCGAGGCGGTGCGGCTGGCGGAGACCTTGGCCGTCGTCCGCGGTCGGCCGCTGGCCGGGCTGGCGGAGACGGTCGACGCGGTCCGCGCGGTGCTGTGCGACGGCTCGGACGTGCCGCTGCGGTTGATCGAGGACCGGCTGGTCGTCGGCGACGCGCTCGGCGAGGTGCCGGAGGGAGCACCAGCCGTGCCGCTGCAGCGGGACCTGACCCGGCTTCAGCGCGAGCTCCGGCTCAAACCCGAGGCCCGGGTCCGGTCCCTCGACCTGGATCTGCGGCGTGAGTTGGACGCGGCACGCAGTCGGCTGCTTCACCGGCTGACGCTGCTCGGCATCGACTGGGCGGTCCCCGCCCGTTCCCAGACCCGCTCCACCGGGACCTTCCGGGAGAGTTGGGAGCTGGCCTGGGAGCCGGAGTTGGCGGTCAAGGTCGCCGAGGCGGGCGTGTGGGGCACGACCGTCGAGGCGGCTGCCTCGGCGCGTGCCTCGGCGCAGGCGGTGGAGGCCGGTCGGCTCGGGGAGGTGACCGCGCTGGCGGAGCGCTGCCTGCTCGCCGCGCTGCCGGAGGCCCTTCCGGTGGTGCTGCGCTGCCTGGCGGACCGTGCGGCGCTCGACACCGACGTGGACCATCTTGCCGACGCCCTCCCGGCGCTGGTGCGCTCCCTGCGCTACGGCGACGTCCGGTCCACCGGAGCCGGGCTGCTGAGCGAGCTGGCGACCTCCCTGGCCGTGCGCATCTGCGTGGGGCTGCCCGCCGCGGCCACGTCGCTCGAGCCGGTGGCGGCAGCCGCGCTGGCCGACCGGATCACGGCCACCCACAGCGCGATCGGCCTGCTTGCGACGACGCTCTCGGAGACGGAACCCGCCGCCGAGCTGACCGAGCTGACCGAGTTGACTGAGCAGACCCAGGAGGCCGAGCCGACCGCGTCCACCGCGCCCACCGCGCGGCGTCAGCCAACAACACCGGACGTGTCGGAGCAGTGGGTCGCCTGCCTGCGCGGCCTGGTGCGGCGTGAGCTCGCCGCCGGAGTCGTTCGTGGCCGGGCCACCCGACTGCTGCTGGACGACGGCCGGTTGGCGGAGGACGAGACGGCCCGGCTGCTCGGGCTGGTGCTGACGCCTGGGGTCCCGCCCGCCGAGGGTGCGGCGTGGGTCGACGGCTTCCTCGCCGGCGGCGGGATGTTGCTGGTGCACGACCAGCGCCTGCTCGCGCTGCTCGACGCCTGGATCGCCGCGATCCCGGAGGACGTGTTCCCGGACGTGCTTCCGCTGCTGCGCCGCACCTTTGCCCGGCTGGAGGCCGGTGTCCGACGCAGCGTCGGCGAGCGGGTGCGTGACGGCATGTCAGGGCGCGACCGCCCGATGGACGCGCCGCTCGGCTTCGCGGTCGGGTTCGACGCCGAGCGGGCCGCGCCCGCTCTGGCCACGGTCCAGTTGATTCTGGGGACGGGGACGGGAGAGACGAAGTGACGCGGCAACAGACGACACATGACGCTCGGGGCACCGGCGATCACGGCGCTCACGAGGAGCACGGCGCTCACGAGGAGCACGGCGCTCACGAGGAGCACGGCGCTCACGAGGAGCACGACGATCACGACGAGCACGACGATCACGACGAGCGACTGCGTCGTTGGCGGCTGGCCCTCGGCGGGGACGCGGACGGGACCGGGCGGGCGCTCGCCGGGCGGGACGCCGCGATGGACCGGACCCTCGCGGCGCTCTACCAGCAGCGGCCCGAGGGCTCCGGGTCGGGCACGCGCAGCGCCGGGCTGGGCGGCTCCGCCCCGCAGGTGGCGCGCTGGCTGGGCGACATCCGCAGCTACTTCCCGACCAGCGTGGTCCAGCTGATGCAGCAGGACGCCATCGAACGCCTGGGCCTGGCCCGGTTGTTGATGGAGCCGGAGATGCTGGAGGCGGTCGAACCGGACGTGCACCTGGTCGCCACACTGATCTCGCTCGGCAAGGCGCTGCCGGAGACCACGCGGGAGACCGCCCGCGCGGTGGTCCGCAAGGTCGTCGCGGACCTCGAACGCCGGATCGCCACGCGCACCCGCTCGGTGGTCGGCGGCGCGCTGGACCGCAGCGCCCGCACCCACCGGCCACGCCACCACGACATCGACTGGAACCGCACCATCCGGGCCAACCTCGCCAACTACCTGCCGGAGCAGCGCACCGTCGTGCCCGAGCGTCTGGTCGGCTATGCGCGGGCGCAGCGGGCGGTGAAGAAGGACGTCATCCTCTGCATCGACCAGTCCGGATCGATGGCCGCCTCGGTGGTCCACTCGTCCGTCTTCGGCGCCGTGCTGGCGTCGATGCACTCGCTCAGCACCCGGCTGGTCGTCTTCGACACCTCCGTCGTCGACCTGACCGAGGAACTGGCCGACCCGGTGGACGTGCTCTTCGGCGTCCGCCTGGGCGGCGGCACGGACATCAACCGGGCGCTGGCCTACTGCCAGTCGAAGATCACCCGGCCCGCCGACACCGTGGTGGTCCTGATCAGCGACCTGTACGAGGGCGGCATCCGGACGGAGATGCTGAAGCGGGTGGCGGCGATGAAGGCCGCCGGGGTGCAGTTCATCGCGCTGCTGGCGCTCAGCGACGAGGGCGCGCCCGCCTACGACCGCGAGCACGCCGGAGCCCTGGCCGCACTCGGTGCACCGGCGTTCGCCTGCACGCCGGACCTCTTTCCGGAGGTCATGGCGGCGGCACTGCAGAAGCAGCCGCTGCCGATACCCGCCGAGTGAGCGGAAGCGGGGCTTTCACCCACATGGCTCAGCGCGGCAGAGGAAGTGCCGCCCAGACCGTCTTGCCGACCGTCTCTCCGCTCGCGCCGGGGCGGGGGACGGCGCCCCAGGCGGTGCTGAAGGTGTCGATCAGCAGCATGCCGCGTCCGGCCTCGTCGTCCTCGCCCGCGCGGGCGACCCGGGGGACGTCGCGCAGGTCCTCGTCGTCCACCTCGACGAAGAGCATCCCCCGGGCGCTCCACAGCCGGCAGTGCAGGCGTTCGCTGCTGGTGTGCCGGACGGCGTTGCCCACCAGCTCGGACATGCACAGCTCGGTGTCGGCCAGCGTGTCCGGAGCGAGTCGCCACATGGCGGCGGTGATCCGCACGAAGAACCGGGCCCGGGCGACCGACGCGGCGACGGCGGCGAAGGTGGCTGCTGCCTGGCGGTCCATGGGCCAGCTGGAACGGGCCGCGCCGAGCTCGGACGCGTGGGCTCTGTGTCCTGGACCGTCGTCGCAGCCCTCACCGCCGCCCTCGTCGCAGCCGCTGTCGAGGCCTCCGTCGCGGCTGTCTCCGCCGTCGGGGAGCGCACCCTCGGAGAGCGCACCGTCGGAGAGTGCACCGGCGGAAAGCGCGTCTGCGGCCGCGCCGGGACTGTGAGTGCTGTGCATCGGGCGTCCGCTTCTCGGGCACTTCGGACACGGGTGGCGGGAGTTCACCACGCTCTGTGATGTATCCGTTATACCTGCCGGGTTCCCGGCGCAAGGGTCCTTCCATGGATGTCCACCGAACGGCCGGAGTGAATCAGAAGCGCACACCCTGAAGGACGCCGAGCCGACGTCGGACCGGACGCCGGAACAGACGCCGGACCGACGCCGAATCGGACGCCGCGCGGAGCCGCGCCGGCGGGCAGGACCGAACAGCGGAGTCGCGCGCCGCGCCGCCCGTACCCCCGTTGTGATGGTTATCACCGGTCTGTGGAGCCTCCCAGGTGAACCCCGCACCCCGGACGGCGATAACCTGCGAGACGGACATGCCGCGTGCCACGCCGCCGTGTGCTCCCCGTAGCGAAGGCGCTGACGCCAGGACCCCTGCCAGGGCCCCCGCGCCCCCGCCCGACATCGGTCGTGTGCGGCACGCTGGGAAGACAAGCAGTCGCGATCACAAGGACGGACGCGCGTGGACCTGTTCGAATACCAGGCGAGGGACCTCTTCGCCAAGCACGGTGTACCGGTGCTGGACGGTGAAGTCATCGAGACCCCGGAGGCCGCTGCTGCGGTCGCCGAGCGCCTGGGCGGCCGCGCGGTCGTCAAGGCTCAGGTGAAGGTCGGTGGCCGTGGTAAGGCCGGCGGCGTCAAGCTCGCCGCCGACCCGGCGGACGCCGTGGAGAAGGCCAAGGCCATCCTCGGGATGGACATCAAGGGCCACACCGTCCACAAGGTGATGCTCGCCCAGACGGCGGACATCAAGGAGGAGTACTACGTCTCCTTCCTCCTCGACCGGACCAACCGGACCTTCCTGGCCATGGCCTCCGTCCAGGGCGGCGTGGAGATCGAGGTCGTCGCCGAGGAGAACCCCGAGGCGCTGGCCAAGGTCGCCGTCGACGCTGTCGAGGGTTGCACCCCGGCCAAGGCCGCCGAGATCGTCGCCGCGGCCAAGTTCCCGGCCGAGATCGCCGACCAGGTCGCCGAGGTCCTGCAGAAGCTGTGGACCGTCTTCATCGCCGAGGACGCCCTGCTGGTCGAGGTCAACCCGCTGGTCAAGACCGGCGAGGGCAAGATCATCGCGCTTGACGGCAAGGTCTCCCTGGACGAGAACGCCGGCTTCCGCCAGCCGGAGCACGAGGCGCTGGAGGACAAGGCCGCCGCCAACCCGCTCGAGGCGAAGGCCAAGGAGAAGGGCCTCAACTACGTCAAGCTCGAGGGCGAGGTCGGCATCATCGGCAACGGCGCGGGTCTCGTCATGAGCACCCTGGACGTCGTCGCCTACGCCGGTGAGAACCACGGCGGCGTCAAGCCCGCCAACTTCCTCGACATCGGCGGTGGCGCCTCCGCCGAGGTCATGGCGAACGGCCTGGAGATCATCCTGGGCGACCCGGACGTCAAGTCCGTCTTCGTCAACGTCTTCGGTGGCATCACCGCGTGCGACGCGGTCGCCAACGGCATCGTCCAGGCTCTGGAGCTGCTCTCCAGCAAGGGCGAGGCCGTCACCAAGCCGCTGGTCGTCCGCCTGGACGGCAACAACGCCGAGCTGGGTCGCAAGATCCTGACCGACGCGAACCACCCGCTCGTGCAGCAGGTGGACACCATGGACGGCGCGGCCGACAAGGCCGCTGAGCTCGCGGCTGCGAAGTAAGGGCTGGGGAACCGAGAATGGCTATCTTCCTCACCAAGGACAGCAAGGTCATCGTCCAGGGCATGACCGGCTCCGAGGGCATGAAGCACACCCGCCGCATGCTCGCCTCGGGTACCGACATCGTCGGCGGCGTGAACCCGCGCAAGGCCGGCACCACCGTTGACGTCGACGGCACCGAGGTGCCCGTCTTCGGCACCGTCAAGGAGGCCATCGCGGCCACCGGCGCCAACGTCTCCGTGATCTTCGTTCCGCCGGCGTTCACCAAGGCCGCGGTCATCGAGGCCATCGACGCCGAGATCCCGCTGGCCGTCGTGATCACCGAGGGCGTGCCGGTCCACGACACCGCCAACTTCTGGGCGTACAACAACCAGAAGGGCAACAAGACCCGCATCATCGGCCCGAACTGCCCCGGTCTGATCAGCCCCGGACTGTCCAACGCGGGCATCATCCCGGCCGACATCACCAAGGTCGGCCGCATCGGTCTGGTGTCCAAGTCCGGCACCCTGACGTACCAGATGATGTACGAGCTGTCCGACATCGGCTTCTCTTCGGCCGTCGGCATCGGTGGCGACCCGGTCATCGGCACCACCCACATCGACGCCCTTCAGGCGTTCCAGGACGACCCCGACACCGACATCATCGTGATGATCGGTGAGATCGGTGGCGACGCCGAGGAGCGCGCGGCCGCGTACATCAAGGAGCACATCACCAAGCCGGTCGTCGGCTACGTGGCGGGCTTCACCGCGCCCGAGGGCAAGACCATGGGCCACGCCGGCGCCATCGTCTCCGGCTCCTCCGGCACGGCCCAGGCGAAGAAGGAGGCCCTCGAGGCCGCCGGTGTCAAGGTCGGCAAGACGCCGTCCGAGACCGCCCGCCTGGCCCGCGAGCTGATCGGCTGAGACGGTTGACCGCCTGACCGCCTGACTGCCTGACGCACGCAACGCGCACGCGAAGCCGCCCTGCCGGAGATCCCTCCGGCAGGGCGGCTTCGCGTTGTCAGCCGTCAGTTGTCAGTGGTCAGTGGTGGGATTTCTTGGTGGAGGAGGACTTCTTCTGGTGGCCGCCGTGGCCGGAGTGCCCTGAATGACCGGGGCGGTCACAGGGAAGGGAGAAGATCCGGCAGAGAGCCGGCGTGCTGTTCTGGTCGGCGCTCGTCCCTGTGCTCGTCCCGGCGCCCGTCGTCGGCTGGGCGGTCGGGCTGGACTGCGTGGTCGGGCCGGCCTGCTTCCCCTTGGAGTTGGCGGCGTCGGCTGCCTGCTGCTTCTTCTGCTTGGCCAGGGCGGCCTCGTAGCGGGCGCGTTCGGCCCAGTCGACGGGGATCGACGGCAGCCTCTGGTGCGGCAGGTGCTTCGGCTGCGCCTGGGCCGGGGAGTAGAGGGCGAGTTGGGTGGCGTTCGGGTTGGGGTGGACGATGATCGGCCGCTCCGCCGGGTGCATCGGAGTGCCCCACAACAGCGAGGCCGCCAAGCCGCCCGCCGTCGCCAACGTCAGCACGCCGGACGCCAGGGTGAGGCCGTGGTCGTGGAGCCGGGCCCGGGTGCGGGTGACACCGGGTGCGGTCAGCGGTTCCATACCCGCACAGCCGCGTTCGGCGGTCCTGCGCAGCCGCGCGCCCAGGCGACGGCCGAAGCCGCTCTGCTCCGGGTCCGACCCCACCACGCCCGGCACGGCCTCCGCGAGCGCGCGGCGGCCCCGCGCCACGCGGCCGAAGGTGACCGGGGTGCTGCCCTCGACCTCGGCGGCGGTCTGCGCCCAGTCGAGCCCTATCACGTCGTGCAGGACCAGGGCCCGTCGCTGCGGGCGGGGCAGCCGCATCAGGGCCTTCATCAGCGCCTTGTCGGAGCCGGCCTGCTCCGGGTCCGCCTGCGCGGCCGCTTTCGGGTCCGCCTTGGGAGCGGCAGCCGGGGTGAGATGACGGTGCGGCAGGCGCAGCAGGTGCTGCATGCGCGGGCCGCCGCGGTGCCACGGCGACAGGGCCAGCTCGAAGGCCGCGGCGCGCACCCAGCCCTCCGGCGAACTGTCCAGGCTGACGATGCGCCAGTCCGTCCAGGCCTGCTGGAAGGCACGCCGGACGCAGTGCGCGGCGCGGTGCTGACTGCCGGTCAGCAGGTAGGTCTGCTGCACCAGGCGCGGCCCGGCGTCGCGGTAGAGGGCGTCGAACGTCTCGGCCGTGGGCATTGGCGTGGCCATGGGCGGGGGAGCGGGTGGCGACGTGGGTGGTGATGTGGGGGCGCTCGGCGCGGCGAGCGGCGACTTGTTCCCGTTGACCTTGCCGTTGACGGTGCCGTTGGCCTTCCCATGGCCGTTGACCTGCGGCCCTGATCCGGAGTCGACACTGCGGGTCGCGGCGGGCGGAGCGTGACCGACGGAGCCGTGCCGTCCCGGTGCACCCGGCGCAGGGGCCAGCGAGGAGAGGGTCGGTGCGGACGGCTGCTGCACAGCCGCGTTTTGTGGGGTTGTCACAAGGCTTGGGGGAGGGGGCGGCTGAGGCCGGGTCTCCGACTTCTGCTGCGCTCCGGATGCCTTCGGTGGAGCCTTTGCAGGTGCTTTGGCAGGCGCTTCGGCGGGCAGGGAGGCGGCAGCTGACGGAGCGTCGGCTCCGACCTCGGTCATCTTGTCCGGGGCCTGAGCTTTGTGCCCTGCCGCCCCTGCTGCCCCTGCCGCGGAGCGGCGGGCAGCCTGGGCCTGCTTCTTGGTGCGGCGGCGCGGTGCGGGCGCGGTCATGCGGGCACCTCGAGGATCGCTGTGGCCGGGGTGAGGCTCAGTCGCATATATGAATTGTTGGAGCAAAGAGTGACAACTGCATGTTTTGTGACAGATCGGGCGTGTCTCGGTCCCACGCTGAACCATGGCGAATTTCGACCGACCCGCTCTTCTCGCCGGCGCCGCAGCGGCCGTCGCCGGATGGGGACTGGTCGCGGTGCCCGTGTTCCTGCTGTGGGTGGTCACCCCGTACGCCGACGACAGTCTGCTTGCCGTGCCACGCCTGGCCGGAGGGCTGTGGCTGCTCGGGCACGGCGGCCCGCTCCGCTGGGAGGACCCGGTCGGGTCGGCGACGTTGGGGGTCGCGCCGCTGGCCGTCACCGCCCTGGCCGTCGTGCTCGTCCACCGCGCGGCCGCCCGTACCGGACGGATCGGCAGCGTTGTCGCCGGGTACGCGGCCGTCGGACTCCTTGTCGCCCTGCTGGGGCTCGCCGGAGCGTTGCAGAGTGAGCCGCTGCCGGACCTGCTGTGGGTGGTGCTGACGGCCCTGCCCGCCGCGATGACGGGTGCGCGGCGCCGGACCGGGGAGTGGGGGATCGCCGCAGCCTGGGCCGCGCTGCGGGCCCGAGGGCAGTGGCTCGGTATCTGGCCGGTGGTCGCACCCGAGGGCCGGTTCGCTGCCACGCAAGCCCGGATCGGTGCGCTCGCGCCCTACCGGGACCGCGTGCTGCGGGCGGGCACGGCCGGGGCGCTGGCCCTGCTGGGGAGCGGCGCGCTGGTGCTGACCGTGGCGCTGCTGGTGCACCTGAGCGCCGTCGGCGGGCTCGCCGCGCAGCTCGCGCCGGACGTGCCCGGACGGGTCGGGCTGCTGCTGCTCTGCATCGTGCTGCTGCCGAACGCCGCCGTTTGGGGGGCGTCCTGGGCACTGGGACCGGGATTCACCCTCTCGGCGCATGCTGCGGCCACCGGCACGCAGGCGCTGCCGCCGATCGCCTTCCCGCTGCTGGCGATCGTCCCCGGGCCGGGACGCTCGGTGCTCGGGTTGATCGCGTTGCTGACGCCCCTCGTCGCCGGAGCGGTGGTCGGCTGGGCGCTCGGCCGCGACTCCGCGGGTGCGCCTGCGAACTCATCGGGCGACCAGGCCGATGAGGCCTACGAGTCCGATGACGCCGACAAGTCCGACGAGGCCGACGAGACGGCCACGACAGCCGGGACGGGCCGATGGGCGCTCGCGATGACGGTGCTCTGCGCGTCGGCCTGTACCGCCGGGATCGCGGCGGCCGTGGCGCTGTGGGCCGGGGGAGCGCTGGGAGACGTCGCGCTCGCGCATGTCGGGCCGCCGGTCGGGTGGACCGCCCTTGCGGCGTTCGGCTGGACCGCGGGTGCCGGCCTGCCCGCGGCGTTCCTGCACCGTTGGTGGTCGGGCCGCGCGGAACGCGCGGCGGTACGTGCGACCGAGCGAGCCGCGCAGTCCGAGACCGGTACCGGAACCGACCTCGGGACGGAATCGAAGGACCTCGTCGCCGACCTCGTTCCCGAGGGCTGGGCCGCCTCCGGGACGGGCGAGCCGAGTCTGGCTCGCCGGTTCTGGATCAGCCGCCGTTCAGCTGGACGAGCCAGGCCGGAGGCCGGGGCGTGACCGAGGTCGCGCACTGGCTGTAGGACTGCTTGGTCGGCGCGTTCGCCTCGCAGTCGTAGTAGCTCTTGTAGTACAGCTGCACGCCGAAGACCACGGCGACCAGCGCCAGGCTGACCGCACCGGCGATCAGGCCGCCGATCGCGGCCGGGGCCTGCGGCTTGACCGGCGCCATCGGGTAGTAGCCGGAGTGGCCGACGCCCTGCCCCGCCCAGCCCGGCTGGGACGGCTGGGACGACTGGGACGGCTGCTGCGGAGCCTGCGGCGGCAGGGCGTTGCCCGCGCCGGGGGACTGGAAGATGTTCGGCGTGGTGGCGGCGCTCTGCGGCGTCTTCGCGGTGCCGCGCAGTGCGCTGACGCCCCAGTACACCGCCAGCGCGCCGAGCAGCAGCGTCAGGTACGGCACGCCGAGGATCAGGAACAGGAAGCCCCACATGCCGCTGAGCAGCGCGTAACGCGCGCGGCGCTGGACCGGGTCGGACGGGTCGAACCGGGGCGGCTGCTGCGGGTAGAAGCGTGGCAGCGGCGGTTGCTGGCCCTGGTAGCCGGGGCTCCACGGGTGCGGCGGCGGGACCTGCGCCCGCCCACGCGTCGGCGGCTGGTCCTGCGGCGGCTGGCCCTGGCCATGACCTTGGCCCTGGCCGGGCCGTCCCTGCGGCGGCTGCGCGTGTCCCGGCTGGGCCTGGGGACGGGCGTCCTCCGGCGGCGCACCCTTGTCGCCCTGCGAACCGGCACCTGTGCCGGCACCGTCGCTGGAGGCGTGTGCGTGCCCGGTGGCTGCGGGAGCGGGGAGACGCGGCTGCCAAGGACGGTCGGGCGTGCCCTCGGGCGGCGGCGCGAACGGGTCGCGCGCCTGCTCGCCGGTCGGTTTGGTGTCGCCGGTGTGGCCCATCGTCTTCGCCGCAACTCCTGCTCGCACGGTCTCCCTGTCGGAAGACACCCTCTCACTACCGGAGCATCCGTGGCGTGCGACCCCAGGATGATCCACGCCGGTGATCGTCGGCCGGGGTTCAGGCGCGCGTACAGCTGCCGGTATCGTTGCTGACGGATGGCGCGCCCAGGAGGTTCCCGTCCGGTTCGCGGGAAAGCCGCGGACACCGTTCGGCGGACGCGGATGCCGGTCACGAGATGACACCCCGCGACTGCCACCCGATGAGCTCGACGCACGCCTCGTGAACCGTGCACGACGAACCGTGTACGACTCCGGCGGCGTCAGCCCGACCTGAAGGACCGAGCAGTGGCTCTTGCGCCCGGCAGTGCACCGCTGGACTTCGCCGCACCCGCGGCGCCCGCCCGGCTTGTCGTCCTCGTCTCCGGTTCGGGTACCAATCTGCAGGCGCTGATCGACGCCGCCGCCGACCCGGCCTTCGGCGCCGTCATCGTCGCCGTGGGCGCGGACCGCGACGGCATCGCCGGTCTGGAGCGCGCCGAGAAGGCGGGCATTCCCACGTTCGTGCACCGGGTGAAGGACTACCCCGAGCGCACCGACTGGGACGAGGCGCTGACCGGGGCCACCGCCTTGCACACCCCGGACCTGGTCGTCTCCGCAGGCTTCATGAAGATCCTCGGGGGCGCGTTCATGACCCGCTTCGCGGGCCGCATCGTCAACACCCATCCCGCCCTGCTCCCCTCCTTCCCCGGCGCGCACGGCGTGCGTGAAGCGCTGGCGTACGGGGTCAAGGTCACCGGCTGCACCGTGCACCTGGTGGACGAGGGCGTGGACACCGGACCGATCATCGCCCAGGGCGTGGTCGAGGTCGCCGACTCGGACTACCTGGACGAGGGCGAGGCGCTCCACGAGCGCATCAAGGACGTCGAGCGGAAACTGCTCGTCGACGCGGTGGGACGGCTGGCCCGACTGGGCCACCGGATCGACGGACGCCGGGTGCTGATCCCGGTGCCCTCGGCCGGAGCCGCCGAATAACCACACGCGGGCACCACACCACATAAACCGCGCCGGCGGGGTGGTCATCTCGCCGGGGCATTGCAGAAGGATTCGGTAATGAGCTCAGGCAGCAACCAGCCGCAGCCCACCTCCGAGAACGTTCGTCCCATCCGTCGGGCGCTCGTCAGCGTCTACGACAAGACCGGCCTGGAAGAGCTGGCCCAGGGCCTGCACGCGGCCGGAGTCGAGCTGGTCTCCACCGGCTCGACCGCGGCGAAGATCTCCGGCGCGGGCGTGCCGGTCACCCCGGTCGAGGAACTGACCGGCTTCCCCGAGTGCCTCGACGGTCGCGTCAAGACCCTGCACCCGCGCGTCCACGCCGGCATCCTGGCCGACCTGCGCCTCGCGTCGCACCGCGCGCAGTTGGAGGAGCTGGGCGTCGCGCCGTTCGACCTGGTCATCGTGAACCTCTACCCGTTCGAGGCAACCGTCGCGTCGGGGGCCACCCCGGACGAGTGCGTCGAGCAGATCGACATCGGCGGCCCGTCGATGGTCCGCGCCGCCGCCAAGAACCACCCGTCGGTGGCCGTGGTCACCTCGCCCGCCCGCTACGCGGACGTGCTGAAGGCCGTCGCCGGAGGCGGTTTCGACCTGGCCACCCGCAAGCGTCTGGCCGGTGAGGCCTTCGCGCACACCGCCGCCTACGACGTGGCGGTGGCCTCCTGGTTCGCCGACGGCTACGCCCCGGCCGACGAGGAGCGCTTCCCGAAGTTCCTCGGCGCGACCTGGCAGCGCGAGAATGTGCTGCGCTACGGCGAGAACCCGCACCAGGCCGCCGCGCTCTACGTGGACGGCAGCGGAAAGGGCATCGCCGCCGCCGAGCAGCTGCACGGCAAGGAGATGTCGTACAACAACTACGCCGACACGGACGCCGCGATCCGTGCCGCGTTCGACCACACCGAGCCGTGCGTGGCGATCATCAAGCACGCCAACCCGTGCGGCATCGCCGTCGGCGCGGACGTCGTCGAGGCCCACGCCAAGGCGCACGCCTGCGACCCGGTCTCGGCGTTCGGCGGCGTCATCGCCGTCAACCGCCCGGTGACGGTGGCGCTGGCGGAGCAGATCGCGCCGATCTTCACCGAGGTCGTCTTCGCCCCGGACTTCGAGCCGGGCGCGGTCGAGGTGCTGGCGCGGAAGAAGAACATCCGCGTGCTGCGCGGTACCCCCGCGCTGCCGACCGTGGAGACCCGCGCGGTGACCGGTGGCGTGCTGCTGCAGCAGGCCGACCGGATCGACGCGGCCGGTGACGACCCGTCGACCTGGACCCTCGCCTGCGGCGAGGCCCTCTCCGAGGCGGAACTGGCCGAGCTGGCCTTCGCCTGGCGGGCCTGCCGGGCCGTCAAGTCCAACGCGATCCTGCTGGCCAAGGACGGCGCCTCGGTCGGCGTCGGCATGGGCCAGGTCAACCGCGTCGACTCGGCGAAGCTCGCGGTCACCCGCGCCGGCGAGCGGGCCGAGGGTTCCTTCGCCGCGTCGGACGCCTTCTTCCCGTTCCCGGACGGACTGGAGGTGCTGATCGAGGCCGGCGTCAAGGCCGTGGTCCAGCCCGGTGGTTCGGTCCGCGACGACCTGGTGGCCGAGGCCGCCAAGAAGGCCGGGATCACCATGTACCTTTCGGGTACGCGGCACTTCTTCCACTGAGCACGGCTGATGCCGTAACGGCGGCATGACGAAGGCCCGCGGCTCCTCCTCGGAGCTGCGGGCCTTCACCCGTTGCAACAGCCGTGTCAGTTGCTGGTGATGACGACGGTGTTCATGACCTTGTCGGCGAAGGTCTGCGACTTGGCGTCCCAGATCGGCCACAGGAAGCCGAGGTAGCACGCCAGGCCGTCGAGGAAGTGCGCGAGCTTGCGGACGAAGGCGGCGCCGAAGCCGACGACCTGGCCGTCGGACTCGCGGACTAGACGGATCTTCAGGAGCTTCTTGCCGGGCGTCTGGCCGGTGGTGCCTTCCTGGTGGCACAGCCACAGCGTCGCGCCCAGGCCGATGACGAAGGCCAGCAGGTAGAAGACGACGGCCAGGCCGGCGGAGCCGCCGCTGGTGGTGCCGGGGGTGTACGCGCCGGTGGTCGGGTCGACGGTGCCCGGGGTGTACGAGGTGGCGAAAGCCACCCCGGCGATGATGTAGAGGATGAACGGCACCAGACCGGCGATAAGGCCGTCGATGAAGTAAGCACCCACGCGCTGGCCCCAGTTGGCGTACTGGCCCTGCGGCGCGTAGCCCGCGTACGGGTCGGTGCCGTAGCCCTGGTAGCCCGCCTGCGGCTGCTGCTGGTAGCCGTACGCCTGCTGCTGGCCGTACGCGTCCGCCTGCGGCTGCTGCTGCTGCGGGAAGCCGTAGGCCTGCTGCTGTTGCTGCTGCGGCGCCTGCTGCTGCGGGTACCCATAGCCCGGCTGCTGCGGCTGCTGCGGCTGCTGCGGCTGCTGGCCGTAAGGGTTCTGCTGCTGCTGGCCGTAAGGGTTGTTCGGGTCGGGCGGGTAACTCATGCTCATGCCTCCGGGCAGGGAGTGGTGATGACGGTGAAACACGAAGAACGAAGAACAGTCGGCGAGATTATCGGAGTCCGGTGACACTCAGGAGGGCAGAAAGCCGTACCGGTGCAACTGCCAGAGCCAGGAGACCCCCAGCGCGGAGAAGATGACGATGTTTTTCTTCCGCGCGGGCAGACGCCACCACCATGCTCCACCGCCGAGTGGCGCGAAGAGCAGGCCCAGGCCGATCAGCACGGTGACCGGATTGGCCGCCACTGCCGCCACCGGATGCCCGGCGCCCAATTCCATGAACACCGTGGTGCTGCCGCAGACCGGGCACGGTATGCCGGTGAACCGGCGGAACGGGCAGAGCACGCCGGGGTCGTGCGTCGCGTGGACCTCCGCGGCCGCCACTGCCAGGACGCCTGCGCCGCTGCCTCGCAGCAGCACGCGCACCGGGCCGCCCCAGCGGCTCGCGGTGATCCTGGACCAGCGGGTCTTCCACGCGGCGCGCAGACCCCGAGCCATGTCCGTACCCGTACCCGTGCCCGTATCGGGCCGGTTGACGTCCTGGTGGCTGATCCCCTGAAACGTGACGGGCTGATGACCGATCTCATGAACGCTCATCAGACGGTCACCGCAAGGCGCTCGACATACTCATCTCATCCCCCGAATTCGTGTCGCCGTCGTTCCGTACCGGACCATCGTTGCGATCCGCCCGTCCGCTGTCCACCTCGAAAGCGGACGGGCACGGAGTTGTGGCAGATTTGCAACCGGACCAGCACGGTCCGTGTGCTACTGGGAGACGCCATTCCAGTCCTGCGTACAACAACGGGAGCACCGGCGTGCACACCGGCTTCGGCGATCCTGGAGAATGTCCTCATGACCGCCCAGATTCTCGATGGCAAGGCCACCGCCGCAGCGATCAAGTCCGAGCTCGTCACCAGGGTCGAGGCGCTGAAGGCCCAGGGGATCACCCCCGGCCTCGGCACCGTCCTGGTCGGCGACGACCCCGGCAGCCACTCCTACGTCCGTGGCAAGCACCGCGACTGCGCGCAGGTCGGCATCGCCTCCATCCAGCGCGAGCTCCCCGCCGACGCGACCCAGGAGCAGGTCGAGGACGTCGTCCGCGAGCTGAACGCCAACCCGGAGTGCACCGGCTACATCGTCCAGCTCCCGCTCCCCAAGCACCTGGACGAGAAGCGGGTACTGGAGCTGATCGACCCGGACAAGGACGCCGACGGCCTGCACCCGATGAGCCTGGGCCGCCTGGTGCTCGGCATCGACGGCCCGCTGCCCTGCACCCCGTACGGCATCGTCGAGCTGCTGCGCCGGCACAAGATCGAGATCAACGGCGCGGACGTCTGCGTCGTCGGCCGCGGCATCACGGTCGGGCGCTCGATCGGTCTGCTGCTCACCCGAAAGAGCGAGAACGCGACGGTGACCCTCTGCCACACCGGCACCCGTGATCTCGCCGACCACCTGCGCCGGGCCGACATCATCGTCGCCGCGGCGGGCGTGGCTCACCTGATCAAGCCCGAGGACGTCCGTCCCGGCGCGACCGTCCTCGACGTCGGCGTCAGCCGTGTCGACGGCGTCTACACCGGTGACGTCGCCCCGAAGGTCGCCGAGGTGGCCGGCTGGATCTCCCCGAACCCGGGTGGTGTCGGGCCGATGACGCGGGCGATGCTTCTCCAGAACGTGGTCGAGGCGGCCGAGCGGCGAGCCCGAGGCGCAGTGGAGGGTGGGGATCGGGCGTGAGGAACGAGCGGCCGGTACCCGCCCGGAGCGGAGGCGAGGGCAAGTGCGAGCAACAAGCGGAAGCGCGGCGGGCGGAAGCGCGCCGGGCTCGGGCCGCGCAGGCGTGAGTGACATGGCCGCCGCCGAGCACAAGCACAAGGCGCCGCGCAGGCCGCCGGTGAAGACCACCGGGACGTTCCGTCCCGAGGGCGGCTCCGCTGCGGCCGGGAACGACAAGCCGGTGCCGGTGCGGCAGTGGCCGATCGTGGTGGTGCTGGCGGTCGTCGGCGTCGGCCTGCTGGTCACCGCGCTGGACGCGTGGCGGGCGGGCATCGTCACGGTCGGCGTCGGGATGCTGGTCGGGGCGGTGCTGCGGGCTGTGCTGCCGGAGGTCGGGATGCTGGCGGTGCGCAGCCGGTTCACCGACATCGTGGTGATGGGTCTGATGGGCGTGCTCATCATCGTGCTGGCCCTGGCCGCGCAACCCGATCCCGTGATCAACCTGCCGCTGATGCACACCCTGGGCGATTTCGTGCACAGCACGAGTGGTGACTGACGGCGCGTTCCACGGTTTCCCGCGAACCCGGTAATGCCGCTTTGACCTGGGGTGATGCCGGTCCGGCATGGGCGCTGCGGAAACGTGACGAAGGACTCCCGAGGGCGTGGTGACGCCGCGCCCTCCGTCCGGTCGGGTTGCGATAGCCTGACGCTGGTTCTCTCGATGTCGAGAGACGCGTCGGCGACTGCTGGAGAAGGTAGAAATGACCCGCACCCCCGTCAATGTCACCGTGACCGGCGCGGCCGGCCAGATCGGCTACGCGCTGCTCTTCCGTATCGCCTCCGGCCACCTGCTGGGCGCGGACGTGCCGGTCAAGCTGCGCCTGCTGGAGATCCCGCAGGGTGTCAAGGCCGCCGAGGGCACCGCGATGGAGCTCGACGACTGCGCCTTCCCGCTGCTCAAGGGCATCGACATCTTCGACGACCCGAACGCCGCCTTCGCCGGCGCCAACGTGGGCCTGCTGGTCGGCGCCCGTCCGCGCACCGCGGGCATGGAGCGCGGGGACCTGCTCTCGGCCAACGGCGGCATCTTCGGCCCGCAGGGCAAGGCCATCAACGACAACGCCGCGGACGACATCCGCATCCTGGTTGTCGGCAACCCGGCCAACACCAACGCCCTGATCGCCCAGAACCACGCTCCGGACGTCCCGGCCGACCGCTTCACCGCGATGACCCGCCTGGACCACAACCGCGCTGTGGCGCAGCTGTCCAAGAAGCTCGGCGTGGGCGTCGACGACGTCAAGCGGCTGACCATCTGGGGCAACCACTCCGCCACCCAGTACCCGGACATCTTCCACGCCGAGGTGGGTGGCAAGAACGCCGCCGAGGCAGTCTCCGACGAGAAGTGGCTGGCCGACGAGTTCATCCCGACCGTCGCCAAGCGTGGCGCCGCCATCATCGACGCCCGTGGCGCCTCCTCCGCCGCCTCGGCCGCCAACGCCGCCATTGACCACGTCTTCACGTGGACCAACGGCACCGCCGAGGGCGACTGGACCTCCGCCGGCGTCATCTCCGACGGCTCCTACGGCGTGCCGGAGGGCATCATCTCCTCCTTCCCGGTCACCGCGAAGAACGGCAAGTTCGAGATCGTCCAGGGCCTGGACATCAACGAGTTCTCCCGCGCCCGCATCGACGCCTCCGTCAAGGAGCTCGTCGAGGAGCGCGACGCGGTCAAGCAGCTCGGCCTCATCTGAGCGCCGCGTTCTCCGCTGTCTCACTGAGCGGCCCGGTCGCCTCGTCGACCGGGCCGTCCGGCTATCCTGAGCGCGCCGCGACTGGCGCACGGGGAGGGAACCCCGAGGGAGCGGCACAGCGCACCACCGCCGGACTGCCGTACGCCTGGGCAGCCGGGTCGGACTCCGCCACGATGGCCGTGACGGAGCAACGGACCCGGAGGACGCCCTGTGTCCCATCTCGCCGCCACCGATCCCGAGATCGCCGCACTCGTCGTCGCCGAGGAGCAACTCCAGGCGGACACACTGCGGTTGATCCCCAGTGAGAACTACGTCTCGCACGCGGTGCTGGAGGCGACCGGCACCGTTCTGCAGAACAAGTACTCCGAGGGCTACCCCGGCAAGCGCTACTACGAGGGCCAGCAAAACATCGACCAGGTCGAGACCCTGGCGATCGAGCGGGCCAAGGCGCTGTTCGCCATGGACCACGCCAACGTCCAGCCGTACTCGGGCTCGCCCGCCAACCTCGCCGTCTACCTGGCCTTTCTGAAGCCCGGCGACACCGTGATGGGCATGGCGCTGCCGATGGGCGGTCACCTCACCCATGGCTGGGGCGTCTCGGCCACCGGGACCTGGTTCCGCGGCGTGCAGTACGGCGTGGAGCGCGAGACCGGCCGGGTCGACCTGGACAAGGTGCGGGATCTGGCGCTCGCCGAGCGGCCCAAGGTGATCTTCTGCGGCGGCACCGCCGTGCCGCGGACCATCGACTTCGCGGGGTACGCCGAGATCGCCCGCGAGGTGGGCGCGGTCCTGGTCGCGGACGTCGCGCACATCGCCGGACTGATCGCGGGCGGCGTGCACCCCTCGCCGACCGGGCACGCCGACGTCGTCTCCACCACCACCCACAAGACCCTGCGCGGTCCGCGCGGCGCGATGCTGCTCTCCACCGAGGAGCACGCCAAGGCGATCGACCGTGCGGTCTTCCCCGGTCTGCAGGGCGGCCCGCACAACCACACCACCGCGGCGATCGCGGTCGCGCTCAAGGAGGCCTCGGGCGCTGAGTTCCGCGCCTACGCCCACCAGGTCGTCGCCAACGCGCAGGCGCTGGGCGAGCAGTTGGCCGCGCGCGGCTTCGACCTGGTCTCGGGCGGCACCGACAACCACCTGCTGCTGATCGACCTCAGCGGCAAGGACGTCCCCGGCAAGGTCGCCGCCAAGGCGCTGGACCGGGCGGGCATCGTGGTGAACTACAACACCGTCCCCTACGACACCCGCAAGCCCTTCGACCCCTCCGGCATCCGGATCGGTACCCCGGCGCTGACCTCGCGCGGCATCCCGGCGTCCGAGATGGGCACGGTCGCCGAGTGGATCGACCGCGTCGTCGCGGCGGCGAAGACCGGGGACGAGGAGACCGTCGCCAAGGTCCGCGCCGAGGTCAAGGCGCTGATGGACGCCTACCCCGCGCCCGGGCTGCCCGTCCGGTAACCGGAACGGTAACCGGACGGGCAGGGTCCCTAGACTGGCCCGGTGAGCGAGACGTTGCGCGACGCCGGGCTGGTCCTTCTCTTCATCGTGATCGGCGGCATCTTCAATGTCGCGGAGATCTCGCTGATCTCCCTGCGGGAGGGCCAGATCCGCGCGCTGGCCGAGCGCGGCACCCGGCGGGCCACCCGGGCGGCGCATCTGGCCGCGGACCCGAACCGGTTCCTGGCCTCGGTGCAGGTCGGTGTGACCTGCATGGGCTTCCTGTCGGCGGCGTTCGGCGCGGACACGCTGGCCAAGAAGCTGTCGCCGATCTTCGTCGGCTGGGGCGTGAGCCAGGGCCTCGCCGACACCCTCGCCCTGGTCGGCCTGACCCTGGTGATCTCCTACGTCTCCCTGGTCCTCGGCGAGCTCACGCCCAAGCGGATCGGCCTGCAGCGCTCCGAGTCGATCGTGCTGATGGCCGCGCCGCTGGTCGAGTCCATCTCGCGGGTGCTGCGGCCGGTCATCTGGCTGCTGTCGGCGTCGACCAACCTGATGGTCCGGCTGCTCGGCGGCGACCCGAGCGCCGGACGCAACGCGATGAGCTCCGAGGAGCTGCGCGGGCTGGTGGCCGCCAACACCGAACTCGGCATCGACGAGCGGCAGCTGATCGGCGAGGTCTTCGCGGCGGGGGAGCGGCAGCTGCGCGAGGTGATGGTGCCGCGCACCGAGGTCACCTTCCTCGACGCCTCGCAGGAGCTCGCCGCGGTCCGCGAGGAGGTGCGGGACTACCCGCACAGTCGCTACCCGGTGGTGGACGGCTCCTACGATCTGGTCGTGGGCTTCGTCCACGTCCGCGACCTGTACGGGGCGGACGCGGTCGGCACGGTCCGCGACATCGCCCGGCCGGTGAAGCTGCTGCCCGCGACCAAGCGGGTGCTGCCGTCGATGTCGGAGATGCGGCACGAGGGCCACCACCTGGCCATCGTCGTCGACGAGTACGGCGGCACGGCAGGGATCGTCACGCTGGAGGATCTGGTCGAGGAGGTCATCGGCGAGATCCGCGACGAGTACGACTCGCAGGAGCTGTCCACCACACGGCGGTTGGCGAGCGGGTCGATCGAGGTGGACGGGCTGCTCAACCTGCCGGACTTCGAGGAGGAGACCGGGGTCGAGCTGCCGGAGGGCCCGTACGAGACCGTGGCCGGGTACGTGGTCGCGGAGCTGGGCCGGTTGCCGCTGGTCGGCGACCGGATCACCACCGCGGACGGCTACCAGCTCGAGGTGGCCCGCCTGGACGGCCGCCGCGTGGACCGGGTCCGCGTCACCGCGCCGCCGGAGCAGTCCCCGCCCGAGCAGCCCCCGTCGGATCAGGGGACCCCGGAGTAGTCGCCACGCAGTGGTCGACCCCGGAGCGGTCTCCACCGCAGTGACCGGCGTCGGTGCTGTGAACCGGGCTCAGCCCACCGAAGCGAGCTCGGCCCGGACCTCGGCGGCCCGGTCCGGGTCGCCGAGGGTGTCGAACAGCTCGGCGGAGAGCCGCAGTTGGGCGGCGGCCTCGGGGACCTTGCCGAGCGCGGCGAGTGCCCGGCCCAGTTGCCGTCGGGCCTCGGCCTGACGCAGTCGGGCGCCGAGCTGCAGATAGATGTCGAGCGCCTGCTCCAGCAGGTCGACGGCGGAGGCGTGGTCGCCGACCGCGTCCCGCACCAGGGCCAGGTCGTTGAGCGCGATGGCCTGACCGTGGGGCTGGTCGAGCCGGTGGAAGATCGTAAGACCCTGCCGCAGATGACCGTCGGCGGCGTCGTGGTCCCCGGCGAGCAGGCAGAGCCGACCGAGTTCGTTGAGCGCGTTGCCCTCGCCCATCGGGCTCCCGGCCTGCCGGTAGAGCGCGAGGGCCTGTTCGGTCAGTCGCATCGCCGTGGGCCGGCCCTCGGCCTCGCGGTGGGCCAGGCCGCCCTCGAAGGTGGCGTTGGCCTGGCCCAGCGTGTCGCCGCCCTGCCGGAACAGCGTGAGCGCCTCGGCGCAGAGCGCGGCCGACGCGGTCAGGTCGCCCTGCTGACGGCGGGCGCGCGCCAGACCGTAGAGCGCGCTGGCCACGCCGGTCGGCGCGTCTAGCTCGCGGTAGAGGGCGAGCGCCGCCTCGTGGTGCGCGCTCGCGGCGGTGTAGTCGGCGGCCATGTGCTCGATCCGGCCCAGCTCCCACCGCGCGGTGGCCCGGCCGAGCCGGTCGCCCACCTGCTGATAGACCGTCAGCGCCTGCTCCAGCTCGCGCCGGGCGCCGGAGACCTCGCCGGAGGTGAGCAGCACCCGGGCCAGGTCCACCAGCGCGTTGGCCTCGGCCAGACCGTCGCCGTCGCCCCGGGCCAGCTCGGCGGCGTTCCGGTGCAGAACGGCGGCCTGCGCCCACGGGCCCTCGGTGTGCAGGAAGGCGGCCATGGCGGCCGTCAGCGCCACCGCCCGTGCGGGCCTGCCGTGTTCGGCGGCGTGGGTGGCGCAGGCGACCAGGTTGTCGCGCTCCCGGCGCATCCAGGCGAGGGCGCTGGTGCGGTCGTCGGGCTGCGGTGCGGTGGGCCCGTCGTCGATCGTGGAGGCCGGGTCGCCCGGACGTGGGGTCCGGGCCAGCAGCCGGTCGGCGGCGCGCGCCGCGTCCAGGTAGTGCGCGGTCAGCTGCCCGACGGCCTCCTGCTGCACGGCGAGCGGCTCGGTGGCGCCGAGCGTGCGGGCGAAGAGCCGGACCAGGTCGTGGAAGCGGTAGCGGCCGGGAGCCGGTTCGAGCAGCAGGTTGTGGTCGAGCAGCGATGCCAGCAGCCGTGCGGCGGTGCGTCTGTCCTCGGCGATCAGCCGGGCGGCGGCGACCGCGTCGATCTCGGTGCCGGGGATCAGTCCCAGTCTGCGGAAGAGCCGCTGCTCGGGCTCGGGGAGTGCGGCGTAGGAGAGCTCGAAGACCGCGGCCGTGCTGCGGTCCTCGTCGGCCAGATGGTCGAAGCGCGCCTGCTCGTCGCGGAGTTGACGGGTGAGGTCGGCGACGGTCAGCGACCGCTCGTGCCGCAGCCGCGCGGCGGCGATCCGGACCGCCAGCGGGAGATGGCCGCAGAGGGCGACCAGTTCGGCCGCCGCCTCTTGCGAATCCGCAGCCTCCGCCGCCTCTGGCCCGGCGTCGGCCGGGATGCGGTCCTCGCCCGCGATCCGACGGAGCAGGACGACCGCCTCGGCGGTGGTCAGCGTGCCCAGGGTGATCAGGTGGGCGTCGTCGAGACCGCTCAGCCGTCTTCGGCTGGTCACCAGCACCAGGCAGCCGCCGGCGCCCGGCAGCAGCGGCTGGACCTGGGCGGTGCTCTCCGCGTTGTCGAGCAGGATCAGCGTGCGCCTGCCCGCGAGCCGGTCCCGGTAGAGGGCGGCGCGCCGGTCGAGCTCGTCCGGTATCTGCGGGGCAGGCACCCCAAGGGAGTTGAGTAGCCATTCGAGCGCGTCCCCGGGCGCCATCGGGTCCACACCCTTGGTGTGGCCGTGCAGGTCGAGGAAGAACTGCCCGTCGGGGAACCGGTCGCGCAGCCGGTGTGCGGCGTGGACGGCGAGGGCGGACTTGCCGATGCCGCCCATCCCGTCGATCGCCGAGATCACGACGGTGGCCGGGTCGGCGGTGTCGATGTCCGAGGAGGGGAGGTCGAGAAGCTGTGCGAGCTCCTCCGAGCGGCCGGTGAACGTCCGGGTGTCGGCCGGGAGTTGGTGACGCGGCCCGCTTCGTGGGGCGGAGGGCGACGACGAGGTCCGAGGTGCCCGAACCGTCTGCGGCCCGGTCAGCGCGCTCAGCGCGGTCGGTGTGGTCGGCCCGGTCGGCGCAACAGGTGGGGCGAGGTCGGCGGCGCCGGCCAGGATGCGCTGCTGCAGGTCCCGCGCCGCGGCCGAGGGCTCCACGCCCAGCTCGTCGACGAGCGTGCGGCGCAGCCGGTGGAACACCTCCAGTGCCTCCGCCCGGCGGTCGGCCCGGTAGAGGGCCAGCATCAGCCGGCTGTGGAACGCCTCGCGCAGCGGATGGTCGGCGACCAGCGTGCGGAGTTCGGCGACGAGTTCCTGGTGACGACCGAGCCGCAGGTCGGCGTCGAGGCGGCTCTCCAGGGCCAGCAGCCGGGTCTCCTCCAGGTGGTGGACCTGCGCGCCGATCTCCGGTGTCGGCGGCAGCCCGGCGAACGGCGCACCGCCCCACAGTGTCACCGCGCCGGAGAGCAACTGGGCGGCGCGCGCCCAGTCCTCGTCGCGCAGCGCCTGACGGCCCTGTCGGCAGCGGTCGGTGAACTCCTGCACGTCGAGTTCGCCGTCACCGACGTCGACCAGGTAGCCGCCGCCGACGGTACGGATCCGCGCCCCCGCCTCCGGCCCGAGCCGGCGACGCAGCCGCAGCACGTGGTTGCGGAGCGAGGCGATGGCGGTCGCGGGCCGGTCCTCGCCCCAGACGACGGTCGCCAACTGCTCCCTGCTGGTGCTGTTGTTGGCGTTGAGCAACAACGCGGTCAGCACGGTGCAGGGGATGCCGGGCTCCAGGACCAGCGGCCCGGCGCCCGGGGAGTCGTCGCTCACGCTCACACGTCCGAGGATGGTGAAGCGCACGCGTGTCTCCCGGCCGATCGTCTGTCGCCCTCCAGGAGCGTGTTATCGGGATGTTAGCCCGGTGAGACCGGCCCCAGCGACGATGATCGTGGCTGAAGCCGGGGTGAGTGCCTCCGGTTCCCGTCGCCGGTCTCCGCTCCGAGCGGTCCCGCGCCTTTCCGGGCGCGGCCCAGGGCCGTTCGAGGCCGACGGGGGAACCGGGAGCACGCCCGTCGGGCGGCCCACAGCGCGCAGGAGGACCGCATCGGAGGGGCGGTCCTCCTCGTCGTGCTCTCCCCGCACGGCCCCGCCCCGCACGGCCCCTCCCCGCACAGGCCAGCCCCGCCCCGCCCCACACGGGTCAGGCCCGGACCGCGCGGTGGCGGCGCGACAACTGCCGCAGCCGCAGCTTCAGCACCCGGCCGGGACGGATCACCGCCACCCAGACCACCAACTCGCCGCGCGGACCCGGCATGGGCGTCACCCGGTAGAGACGTCCGCCGTGCCAGACCCGGCGCTGGCCCAGCCCGGCCTCCGGCGTGAGCGCCGCGGTCACCTCCCGACCGGCAAGGCTCGACTCGACGCGCAGGGCGACGCGTTGGTGCGGCAGCAGCGAGGTCAGCGGGATCACCGTCTCGTCGTCCGTCGCCACCCGCGCGGTCTCGTCACCCGCCCGGACCTGGCCGCCCCGGCTGCCCCGGCCACCGCGGCCACCGCCGCGCCGACCACCCTGCCCGTCCCGACCCTGGCCGCGGACCCACGTCACCGGAGCGCTGGTCAGCTGGGGCAACGGCCGTGAGGTCCGGACCCGCAGGCCCTGCGGCGACCAGGACACGCTCGCCGACATCGGCTCCGGCAGGCCGCCGGTCTCCGTCTCGTGCCGGACCAGGTCCGTCAGTTCGCCCACCAGCCCGTGTTGCAGGCAGTGCAGCCGGAGCCGCTGCGCCTCGCTGCACCGGGCGCGGATCGGATCGGTCAGGTGGGCGCGGACCAGCTCCGCGGCCGACGCGACCAGTGCCTCCTGCTCGGGGCGGGCCAGCGCCAGGAAGTCCGCCCGGAACAGGTTGACCAGATCGCCGCGCAGATGCCGGTCGTTGACCTCGTCCCGGATCGCGCCCGGCGCGGCGAACCGGACGGTGACCTCGATCCCCGCCGCGATCCCGCGCAGCCGGTCGGCGGGCCGGGACCGGTAGGTGATGTTGCTCCGGTCGTCCCTGGCCACCAGGTGGTAGTAGTCGTAGTCGGCCAGGACCGAGATCCGCCGGGCGCGGAAGAACGCCTCCAGCACGAACGGGCCGTCGCTGTACGCGGGCAGGTCCTCGCGGAACCGCATGCCGTGGCGGTGGACGAGCTCGGTGCGGAACAGCTTGGACGGGGTCAGCGTCCAGGCCAGGTCGCCGCCGGGGAACCGCACGTCGTCGTCGGTCTCGCGGCAGGCGAACGCGGGGACCCAGCGGCCGTTCACCCCGGCCACCCTGCCGACGACGACGTCCGAACCACAGCGCTCCGCGGTCAGCGTCATCCGGCGCAGGGCCTCCGGGCCCAGCCGGTCGTCCGAGTCGAGGAAGAAGAGATGGCGTCCGCGTGCCCGGCGCAGCCCCTCGTTCCTGGCCCGGCCGGGACCGCCGCGCTGTTCGAGCGGCACCACCCGGACCACCTCGGGCCAGGACGCCGCGAGCCGGTGCAGCTCCTCGCGGCTGCCGTCGGTGGAGGCGTCGTCCACGGCCAGCACCTCCAACTCGCCGGGGTCCAGCGTCTGCTCCCGGAGCGAGTCGAACCACGGCTCCAGATAGGGGCGTGTGTCGTGGACGGGTGTGATCACCGTCACCAAGGGAGTGGTCACGTCCTCGCTCCTCCCGGGCTCCGCTACTGGTCCGCGCGGTGAACAACGCTGCGGTCGGCCGGAGGTGGCGGTTGTTCGAAGGAACGGCGGCCCGCGCGCGTCCTCGGGGCGCGCGAAAGAACCTGTGCGCACCTGAGAGAATGTGGCCATGGCCATCGACCGTCCTCGCGTGCTCTCGGGCATCCAGCCCACGTCCGGCTCGTTCCACCTCGGCAACTACCTCGGCGCGGTGCGCCAGTGGGTGGACCTGCAGGAGACGCACGACGCGTTCTACATGGTGGTCGACCTCCACGCGATCACCGTGCCGCAGGACCCGGCGGTGCTGAGGGAGAACACCCGCGTCTCGGTCGCGCAGCTGCTCGGCGTCGGGCTCGACCCGGAGCGGTGCACGCTCTTCGTGCAGTCGCACGTGCCCGAGCACGCGCAGCTGGCCTGGGTGATGAACTGCCTCACCGGCTTCGGCGAGGCGTCGCGGATGACCCAGTTCAAGGACAAGTCCGCCAAGCAGGGCTCCGAGGGCACCACGGTCGGCCTCTTCACCTACCCGATCCTGCAGGTCGCCGACATCCTGCTGTACCAGGCCGACCAGGTCCCGGTCGGCGAGGACCAGCGTCAGCACGTCGAGCTGACCCGTGACCTGGCCGAGCGCTTCAACAGCCGCTACGGGAAGACGTTCACGGTGCCGAAGGCCTACATCCCCAAGGAGACGGCCAAGATCTTCGACCTGCAGGACCCGTCGGCGAAGATGAGCAAGTCGGCCTCCTCGCCCAAGGGCCTGATCAGCCTGTTGGACGACATCAAGGGCAGCGCCAAGAAGTTCAAGAGCGCGGTCACCGACACCGACACGGTCATCGCCTTCGACGAGAAGCAGAAGCCGGGCGTCTCCAACCTGCTCTCCATCTACTCGGCCATCAGTGGCCGTTCGATCCCGGAGCTGGTCGAGCACTTCGAGGGCAAGATGTACGGCGCGCTCAAGACCGAGCTGGCCGACTACTACTCCGAGTGGGTCGCCCCGATCCAGGAGCGCACCCGCGGCTACCTGGACGACCCGGCCGAGCTGGACCGGGTGCTGGCGCGCGGCGCGGAGAAGGCCCGTGCGGTCGCCTCCCCGACCCTGGCCGAGACGTACGACCGGATCGGCTTCCTGCGTCCGGCGCAGAGCTGAGCGGCCGGATGGGCGACAGTCACCACATACCCGAGGGCATCCCCGGGGACTTCTCCGAGGGCATCCCCGAGGGCGTGCTCATCGGGGTCTCGCTGGCTGTGCCCGAGCCGTACGCGTCGCTGGTCCAGAACGCGCGCACGGGTTACGGCGATCGGCGCGCGGCCGGGATCCCGACGCACATCACGCTGCTGCCGCCCACGTCCGTGCCCACAGGCGCGCTCGACGCGATCGACGGGCACCTGGTGCGGGCGGCGGAGCAGCACCGGCCGTTCCGGGTCCGGCTGCACGGGACGGAGACCTTCCGGCCGGTCTCGCAGGTGGTCTACGTCCGACTGGACGAGGGCATCGCGGAGTGCCGGGCGCTGGAGGCGTCGGTGCGTTCCGGGCCGCTGGCCCGGGAGTTGGGGTTCCCCTACCACCCGCACGTGACCGTGGCCCACGATCTGCCGCCTGCCGAGCTGGACCGGGCCCAGGCCGAACTGCGGGGATTCGACGCGGAGTTCACGGTGGACGGGTTCAGCCTCTACCGCTTCGGTGCGGACGAGGTCTGGCGACCCGTCCGCACCTTCGCGTTCACGACGGCGGCGCGCGCTACGCGTTGAGCGCTGCCCGCGAATCGGCCTGCGACTCCGCAGCGGGCAGCGTCTGCTGCTCCTGCGGTGCGTCCTCACGCTTGAGCCGGCTGAACGCCAGCGGCAGCGCCAGCACGCCGATGAAGAACGGCGTGGCCATGTAGCGGAACAGCGGGCCGGGCGTGGCGATGAAGACGTTCAGCTGCATGCCTGCGCAGACCGCCCCGATCGCCAGCACCTCGCGTCGCCAGACCTTGCGGGTCAGCCGGGCCAGGATCAGGTACGCGATCCAGCACCAGGTGGCGCCGTTCCACAGGATCCAGTTCAACTCGGGCGTCTTGCCCAGGTTGTACCACCAGTTGAGCGCCTTGTGCAGGCTCGTCGACAGCGGCCGGACGTGCATCGAGCCGTAGTACGGGCTCTGGTAGAGCTCCGGGTGGGCGTACATGAACGTGTAGCCGTTGGGCGAGGACTGGATGCCCATGATGAAGGTGCGGTCCTGCGCCGGGTTGATCGCCCAGGCAGGGGTGCCGCGGCAGATCGTGGCGTCGATGAAGTCGTCCGGCGCCTTCTGCAGGGACTTGACGAACAGGCTCATCAGCTGCGAGTTGTGCGCCGCTGCCGCCGTCTTGTTCAGGCCGCTGGTCAGCGCGTCGGTGCCGTAGCAGTCGGCGCCGGCCTTCTTCCAGTGGCTCAGCGGGGCGAGTTCGCTCAGCAGCGCCTTGTCCGCCGCGTTGAAGCTCTGCGGCGACTTCGAGTACGCGTAGGCGATGTCCGCGTAGATGAAGGTGTTGCCCGCGTAGTCCGTCGGCTGGGTCACGCCGAGCGCCGGGTAGACGCCCTTGTCCAGCACTACGAAGATCATGATCGGGATCAGCGTGGCGATGGCGATCCGACGCCACAGCCACGGCATGCAGAGCACGAAGACGGCACCGGAGAGGAAGACCGCGAGGAAGCCGTTGTTCCGGGACAGGCAGGAGAGCGTGAAACCGGCGCCCATCAGCAGCCAGTCGCGGCGCTGGCCCCAGACCGGGGTGGTCCGGTGCGCCTTGTCCTTGCGCAGCGCCCGCGGCACCCGCAGCGCGTCCCCGACGATGTGGGTGATCGCGGCGAAGGCGAGCACGCCCCCGATGACGTAGGGGACGTCCTTCCAGATGTAGACCACGAAGTCGCCGCTGGACGGCAGCGCCACCAACAGCACCACCGAGGCCACGATCCAGCCGGTGCGGATCCTGAACTTGCGCAGCCCCGCCGCCAGGTAGCCGATGGACAGCGCGGCGCCCACGATCTGACCGAAGGTCAGCAGCGCGTAGTCACCGGTGATCTTCAGCGACAGCCAGACACAGGAGATGTAGAAGATCGAGTGGTCGTCGATCCAGTGCCCGGTCGTCGACTCCCAGGTGTAGTTGAAGCTGTCGTACGTCATCAGCCCCGGGTAGAACGCCGCCCACCACAGCAGGTAGCCGACGAAGACCAGGACGGCGATCCCGACCGGCATGCGCAGCCTGGGCGGTATCCGGTCGACGAGCGCGTCGTAGCGCGCACGCACCGAGGCGAGGGCCCCGAGGCTCCCGGCGGCCTGCGGGCCGGTCGAGCGCTCCCGGACGGGCGACAGGGTCATGGGGGATTCCTCAGTCATTCGCGGCGTCAGTCGCGGGGTCGTCGCGCCGGAGCCGGGAGAAGGCGAGCGGAAGGAGCAGCACGCCCAGGACCGTCGGGCCGGCCATGTAGCGGTAGAGCGGGGCCGGCGTCGCGGCGAGCACCGTCAGCTGCAGGCCCGCCATGACGGCTGCCGCGGCCAGCACCTCCCTGCGCCACACCCGGCGGGTCAGCCGGACCACGATGGCGTAGCAGATGTAGCACCAGACCGCGCCACCCCAGAGGATCCACTGCAGCTGCGGCGCGCGGGACACCGCGAACCACCAGGAGCCCAGGTGGTTGAGCGTCTTCGACAGCGGAGCGGCGTGGAACGCGCTCTTGAACGGGCTCGTCTTCAGGTCCGGGTGCGAGATCAGCGCGGACTTGTACGGGCCGGTGTAGTTGACCGGCGCCATGAAGATGCCGTGCGAGTCGGGGAAGACCGCCCAGGCGTTGTGCGAGCGGCAGAACTGCGCGTCGGCGACGTACTGCGGGGCCTTCTTCAGCACGGTGGTGAAGGCGGACATCAGCTCGGTCTGGTTGGCCGCCGCGGCGGTCATGTCGAACGGTCCGTCTATCGTCAGCGGGTCGGTGTCGTAGCACTGCGCGCCGGCCGACTTCCAGTGCTCCAGCGGCGACACCGCGGCCATGGCCTGCAGCTGCGCCTGGCTGAACATCGACGGGTCCTTGCTGTACCCGTAGGCGACGTCGGCGTAGAAGAAGGTGTAGGCCGAGTTGTTGGTCTGCGCCTGCACCCCGACCACCGGGTAGACCACGCTGGTGAGGAAGAAGTAGAAGATCACCGGGATCACGGTCAGCGGCACGATCCGACGCCACAGCCACGGCAGGCAGGCCACCAGCACGACGGCGACGAGCACCACCGTCAGGAAGCCGTTGTTGCGGGCCAGGACCAGCAGCAGCATGCCGCCGCCGAAGGCCAGCCAGTCACGGCGCTGGCCGATGGCCCCGCCGAAGCCCAGCCAGTCCTCGCGTCGGCCGATCAGTCCGCGGCCCAAGCCGCGACGCGCCTCGCGCGGCAGCTTCAGCGCGTCGCCGACCACGTGCAGCACGGCCGCCGCGGCGAGCATCGCGCCCAGGACGAAGGGGACGTCCTTCCACACGAAGATGAAGAAGTCACCGGTCGGCGGCAGGATGCCGCAGAGCGCGACCGCGCCCAGGATCCAGCGCCTGCGGATGGAGAACTTCCGCAGCCCGGCGGCGAGGTAGCCGGTGATCGCGGCCTGCGCCACGATCTGCCCGAAGGTCAGCAGTGCGTACGTGCCGGTCAGCTGGAGCGACAGCCAGACGGAGCCGATGTACGGGATCGAGTGGTCGTTTATCCAGTGACCGGTCGTCGACTCCCACGTGTACGTGTAGCTGTCGAAGCTCATCAGCCCCGGGTAGAACGCCGCCCACCAGACCAGGGAGATGAGGAAAGCGAGCCCGGCCGCGGCCAGCGGGAACCGCATCCGCGGGGGGATGCGCGCAACCCACGGTCGGATCCGGTCGGTCAGCCCCCCGACCCCCGGGGGGGGGGGGGGGGCCGCGCGGGGGGGGGGGGGGGGGGGGGGGGGGGGGGGCCGGGGCGCCCCCCCCCCCCCCCGGGGGGGGGGGCCCCCCCCCCCCGGGGGGCGGCCGGGCCCCCCCCCCCCCCCCCCCGCGCGGGGGGGCCGCCCCCCCCCGGGGGAGGGGAGGGACGGGTCGAGGTCGAGCCCACTGCCATCAAAGCTCCAGCATCCGGTCGACCACGCGCTTGGCGGCGTGGCCGTCGTCGAGGTCGCAGTACGTCTTGCGGAAGGCCTCGTAGGCGGGGGCACTGTCGGCCACCACCTGGTCGAGGTTGCGCAGCGCGGAGACTACCTCGGCGGAGGTGCCCAGCAGCGGGCCGGGTGCCTGCTCGTCGAAGTCGAAGTAGAAGCCCCGCAGGGTGTCCCGGTAGTGCTCCAGGTCATAGGTGAAGAACAGGATCGGCCGACCGGTCACCGCGTAGTCGAACATGACCGAGGAGTAGTCCGTGACCAGCACGTCGGCGATCAGGTACAGCTCGGCGATGTCCGGGTAGCTGCCGACGTCCCAGAGGAAGCCGTCGCCCGTGCCCTGGATCGCGTCCACCACGTGGGCGTGCGGGCGGACCAGCAGGACGTGGTCCTCGCCCAGCTCACGCCGCATCAGCTCCAGGTCGAGGTGCAGGTCGAGCTGGTGGCCGCCGGCGTGACGCATCTTGTCCTCGCGCCAGGTCGGCGCGTACAGCACGACCTTCTTGCCCTCGGGCAGGCCCAGGTGCTCGCGCACCCGCCGGGCCAGCACCTCGCGGTCCTCGGCCAGCAGCACGTCGTTGCGCGGGTAGCCGGACTCCAGCGTCTCGCCCGTGAAGCGGAAGGCCCGCTCCTGGAGCGGGGTGCTGAACCGGTTGGGCGACAGCAGCAGGCGCCACTGCTTGGCCTCGCGCTCCAGCGCCTCCAGGTAGTCGGTGTCGGCGAACCAGTCGTTGTCGAAGTCGAACCCGATCCGCTTGAGCGCCGTGCCGTGCCAGGTCTGCACGATGGTCTGGCCCGGACGCTTGGTGATCCACCGCGGGAAGTGGGTGTTGCCGACGATGTAGCGGCTGCGCGCGTACGCCTCGTACCACTCCTCGCTGTCCAGGATCACCGCCCGGGTGCCGGGCGGGGTGGCAGCGCGGTGGTCGCGGACGACCCACAGGTGCTCCAGGTCGTCGCGGCGGCGCAGCAGCTCCTGGTGGATGTACTTGGGGGAGTCGGAGTAGTCCTTGCCCTCGAAGACGTCGTAGAGGACCTGCGGCAGCACGGGCTTGTTCAGCGCCGCCGGGTAGACCTCGTCGCGCATCCGGCGGATGTGGTAGTTGCCGCGCTCCGCGAGCGGGACGGCCTCCTCCACGTCCAGCAGGGCCGCGTCGTACCAGCGGCGGCGCAGGCTGACGGTCCGGCCGCGGGCCTCGACCGAGACCGGCAGGGACGCGAAGGCGGAGGCGGCCAGGCGGGCCTTGACCTCGACCACGCCGACCGAGCCGAGCGCGTGCTCGTCGGCCGGGTTGTCCGGCAGCACCCGGACGGAGAGGCCCCACTGTCCGGAGAGCAGCGGCACATCGCCGTTCCAGCCCGGGTTGGGCAGCGCGGGCAGCGTCGCGTAGACGCGGCCGTCGACCGCCTCGGCCGGGTAGACCTGGGCCTGGGCGTGGTAGTTGTGGCGCAGCACCAGCTCCAGGGCGTGGCGGCCCTCCAGCGGGAAGGTGCCCTCCAGCGCGAAGGCCTGCTCGGCCGGGAGCGCGGTCACCTTCTCGAAGACCGGCTGCAGCGGCTGCTCGACGATCTGCAGGTAGCCGCGCGGCGACCGCTTGAAGCAGAGCACCTGCGGACCCTCGTCGGCCGTCGACGCGACCGGGTACTGCACCGCGGCCTTGGCCTCACGGTCGTCTATCACCAGCTGGAGGATGCTGTCGTCCTCCAGCACCAGCTCGCTGCCCCAGCGGTCCTGGGCCTGCTGGGCCACGCTCGGACGCAGCCGCAGCAGCTCCTTGCGGGCGGAGGCCATCAGCGCGTGGTCGACGGAGGCGGTGAACGAGGTCCAGCCCCGGGCGGTGGCGCCGAGGATGATCGGGCACTCCAGCTCGGCCGTCGCGCCGTCCTCCTGGTGGACCAGCCGCAGCGCGCGCACCTTGCCCGCCTTGGCGGCGGAGATCCGGCCGCTGAGCTCGAAGGCGTCGCCGACCGAGGACGCCGAGCCGACGAGCGCGTCCACGGTCTCGATCCGGAGGTAGAGGTGGTCGTCGCGCATCTCCGGGAGTACCCGGACGTTGTCGGCGACCCAGCGCGGCGCCGGGTTGGCGCCGGAGTCGTACGGGCCCGCCTTGATCCGGCTGCGGCGCGGACGGCCGGGGCCGAAGACGCCGACGGTGACCCGCCAGATGCCGTCGACCCACTGGCCCTTGTGCTTGAGCCGGTCCGGGTCGAAGGAGAGCTCGAAGCCCGCGTGGTCGCAGTGGCGCAGCGGCTGGTCGTAGGCCTTGGCGGTGACGTCGAGGTCCTTGACCGTCTTGGCCGGGAGCGCCATGGTGCGTCGGCTGCCGTTCTCACGGAGCATCAGCATCTTGACCGAGTCGTACGCGTGCATGGCGCCGACGTGCTTGGGGTAGGCGTAGCCCTTGATGAAGAGCCGCCCGTCCTCGGTCCAGTCCGCGCGCCGCAGCCCGGTGCGGACCACCAGCTCCGAGTCCAGGCGCAGCACCGAATCCGGCACGTCGGCCAGGAAGGAGTAGTGGGCCTGGTGACGCACGTTGCCGCGCACCGGGATGGTCCACGGGTGCTCGCGGTCGAACTCGAGCAGCGCCAGCAGGTCGTCCATCCGGCGCTTGACCGTGAGGTAGTACTTGAGCCGCATCGGCTGCGGCAGCGCGTTCATCGCGTCCGGGCCGAGCTGGTCGATCATCTTGCCGACGTGGTCGAGGAAGGCCGTCCGGTAGACGTCGTCGCCCTCGGTCAGGGCGCGGAAGAACAGCGGGATCTCCTCGACCAGGGCGTTCTGGTCGTAGTCCGCCAGGAACTGCTTGAAGCGCGGCCCGTTCTGCTTCTTCAGGAACTCGCGGACCATGCCGATGGAGCGGACCCGGTCGATCAGGCCCTTCGGGTCGGTCCGGTTCTGGGTGATCGAGCGGGCGCCGACCTCGCGCTCACGCCAGTGGTAGATCGGCTCGGCGAGGACGTCGACCTTCTCGGCCAGGTAGTGCAGCGGGATGGAGACCGGGGCGTCCTCGTAGAGGATGCCCGGGTACTGCATGGTGTGCTTGTCCCAGAACGACCGGCGGTAGACCTTGTTCCACGCGGTGCGGTCGGTGGTCAGCGGCTGGAACTCGCTGATGTGCGTCGCCAGCCGGGTCTTCGCGAAGGGCTTGCGGTGGACCGGCGACTGCACGTGGCCGACGGAGCGGAACCGCAGCACGTTGCCCGCGACGAAGTCGGAGCCGGTGCGGTCCAGCGTCTCCAGCATCAGCTCGTACGCGGTCGGCGGGAGCGTGTCGTCGCTGTCGACGAAGCACAGGAACTCGCTGTCCGGCGCGATGTGCTCCATGCCGGTGTTGCGGGCCGGACCGAGGCCGCCGTTGGCCTTCTGGACCAGGCGGAAGCGGCTGTCCCTGGCCTCCCACTCGCGCGCGATCTCGGCGCTGTTGTCGGTGGACCCGTCGTCCACCATGACGACTTCGAGGTCGCTCATCGTCTGCGCGGCAAGAGATGCCAGGCACTCGTCCAGGTAGAGCTGGACGTTGTAGATCGGGACGACCACGGAGAGGCGGGGGGCCATGGAGGTGCTCGAGCCTTTCTTTGCTGGCACGGCGCCCGCCGGTGGAGGGGCGGGGCTTACCGCACGTAGGAACGAGCCCTAGCGTATCCGGAGCCGGACTCGAACAGGATGCCGTGCCGTCGCGCGCCGTCAAGCCGGGTAAGAACGGCGTGATGGGTTCGCGAACCCGCGGTGGAGCCCGTGTGGCGACGGCCCGGTGAAACGGCCCACGATCACGGGAAGGCCGCTCTCGGAGGGGCCTGTATCGTACCGGCATGCCTCGGATCAGCATCATCGTGCCCGCCTACCAGGTCCAGGCGTACCTGGGTGAGTGCCTGGAGTCGGTGCTCGGCCAGTCGTTCACCGACTTCGAGGTGATCGCGGTCGACGACTGCTCGCCCGACGGCAGCGGTGAGATTCTCGACGGATTCGCACGGGCTGACGACCGGGTACGCGTGGTTCACCTGGACGAGAACGTCGGCCTCGGGCGTGCTCGGAACGCGGGCATGGAGCTGGCCACCGGCGAGTACCTCTTCTTCCTGGACAGCGACGACACGCTGACCCCCGGCGCGCTCCAGGCCGTCGCCGACCGGCTCGACGCCACCGGCGACCCGGACGTGCTGATCTTCGACTACGCCCGCACCTACTGGGACGGCCGGGTCGTCCGCAGCCGTGACGCACATCTCTTCGCCCCGGCCGAGGGCCGCCCGGACGTCTTCACCGTCGCGGAGCGCGAGGAGGTCCTCGGGCTGCTGATGGTGGTCTGGAACAAGGTGTACCGGCGCGACTTCGTCGCCAAGCACGGGTTCACCTACCCGCCCGGCTACTACGAGGACACCCCCTGGACCTACCCGACCCTGCTGGCCGCGCAGTCCGTGGCCATGCTGGACAAGGTCGTGGTCCACTACCGGCAGCGCCGACAGGGCGGCAACATCCTGGCCACGGTCAGCCGCAAGCACTTCGACATCTTCGACCAGTACGACCGGGTCTTCGCCTTCGTCGACGCCCACCCCGAGCTGGACCACTGGCGCCCGCTGCTGCACCGGCGGATGGCCGACCACCTGCGCACCATCGGCAACCACCCGGACCGGGTGCCCCCGGCCGCCCGCAAGGAGTTCTTCGAGCGCGCCGCCGAGGCCGAGCGCCGCCACCGCCCGGCCGGCAGTGCCGCGATCGAGCTGCACGGCAGCTGGAAGGCGGGCCCGCTGGGCCAGGTCGCCCGGAAGGCGAAGCAGGCCGTCAAGGCCGCCCAGCCCGAGCTGCGCCGCGCCGTCGCCGGTCCGGTGCTCGGTGGCTACCAGCGGATCCAGCGGCAGTTGCCGATCGAGGACGAGCTGGCGGTCTTCGCCAGCTACTGGGGCCGCGTCCCGGCCTGCAACCCGGCCGCCATCCACGCCAAGCTCCGCGAGCTCGCCCCCGGGCTGCGCACCGTCTGGGTGGTCGAGGCCAAGCGGCGGTCCGACGTGCCCAAGGGCATCAGCGTGGTCTCGCCCGGCTCGCGCACCTACCGCGAGGCGATCTCCCGGGCCCGGTACTTCGTCAACAACGTCAACTTCCCCGATGGCGCGCCCAAGCGCCCCGGCACCGTGCAGCTGCAGACGCACCACGGCACGCCGGTCAAGCGGATGGGCCTGGACCTGCAGGACTACCCGGCCGCCGGGCACGCGATCGACTTCGGGAAGCTGCTCCAGCGGGTCGACCGCTGGGACTACAGCCTGAGCTCCAACCGCTTCTCCACGCTGATCTGGGAGCGGGTCTACCCCTCCTCCTTCCGCAGCCTGGAGTACGGCTACCCGCGCAACGACGTCTACTACTCGGCCGGCGCCGAGGAGGTCCGCGCGGCCCGTGCCGAGCTGGGCATCCCCGAGGGCGCCACCGCCCTCCTCTACGCCCCCACGCTGCGCGACTACCGCGCCTCCTACCGCCCGCAGCTCGACCTGGCCCGGCTCGCCTCCCGTCTCGGCGACGGCTACGTGCTGCTCAACCGCGCGCACTACCTCTACGACGAGGAGCCCACCGCCGGTGTCGACGGCGGCGCGCGGGTGATCGACGTCTCCGCGCACCCTTCCGTCGAGCGGCTGGCGCTGGCCGCGGACGCCCTGGTCACGGACTACTCGTCGGTCATGTTCGACTACGCCAACCTGGACCGGCCGATCGTCGTCCTCGCCGACGACTGGGAGGTCTACCAGCAGACCCGCGGCGTCTACCTCGACCTGCTCTCCGGCAGGCCGGGCGAGACCCCGGGCGCGGTGGCCACCAGCGAGGACGAGCTCGTCGACGTCTTCCGCTCCGGCGCCTGGAACGGTCCGGAGGCGGCCGCGCTGCGCACCGCCTTCCGCGAGCGGTTCTGCGAGTTCGACGACGGCAACGCGGCCGAACGCGTCGTCCGCACCGTCTTCCTGGGCGAGACCACCCCGCTCCCGGTCGTCCCCCTCGCCGACCGCACCCCGGCCCCGAGTCCGGAGCAGGCGGGGGCCTGAGGAGGTCCGCTCACCCGTTCGGGGGCGGCGACACGGGCAGGTCCTGCGCGCTGACGGTGGTTCGGCTTAGCGTCGCTGGCATGGAAGCCACACTCACGGGGTGGGGCCGCACCGCGCCCACGACCGCCCGGCTCTGCGCGCCGAGCACCGTTGCCGACGCGGTCGCCGCCGTCGCCGCCCTGCGCGACGCGGGCGGCTCTGCCGGACGAGGCGTGCTGGCGCGCGGCCTGGGCCGCAGCTACGGCGACGCGGCGCAGAACGCCGGAGGCACGGTCCTCGACATGACCGCGCTGTCGGCGGTCCGCACGCTGGACCTGGAGCGCGGGCAGGTCAGCTGCGAGGCGGGCGTCAGCCTGGACAAGCTGATGCGGCTGCTGCTGCCCTTCGGCTGGTTCGTCCCCGTCACGCCCGGCACCCGGTACGTCACCGTGGGCGGGGCGATCGGCGCGGACATCCACGGCAAGAACCACCACGTCAGCGGCGCTTTCAGCCGCCACATCACGCGGTTCTCGCTGCTCACCGCCGACGGCGCGGTACGCGAGGTGGTCCCCGGCGACGAGCTCTTCGACGCCACCGCCGGAGGCATGGGCCTGACCGGCGTGATCCTGGACGCGACCGTCCAGCTGCTGCCCGTCGGCACCTCGTTGATGTCCGTCGACACCGAACGGGCGGCCGACCTCGACGATCTGATGGACCGTCTGACCACGACCGACCACCGCTACCGCTACTCGGTCGCCTGGATCGACCTGGTCGCCCGTGGCGCGGCCACCGGCCGGGCGGTGCTCACCCGCGGCGACCACGCCACGCCCGACCAGCTGAGCCCGCGTCAGCTGGCCGACCCGCTCGCCTTCCGCCCGCGCAGCCTCCCCGCCGCGCCGCGCGGCATCCCGGGCGGGCTGCTGCGCACCGGGTCCGTCGGCCTCTTCAACGAACTCTGGTTCCGCAAGGCTCCGCGCGAGCGGCGCGGTCAGCTTCAGCGGATCGGCGCCTTCTTCCATCCGCTGGACGGCGTCCCCGACTGGAACCGCGTCTACGGCCCGGCCGGGTTCCTGCAGTACCAGTTCGTCGTCCCCTACGGGCAGGAGGAGGTGCTGCGCGGCATCGTCACGCAGCTCAGCCGGCACGGCTGCCCGTCCTTCCTCGCCGTGCTCAAGCGGTTCGGCGAGGGCGGGTCCGGCTGGCTCTCCTTCCCGATGCCCGGCTGGACGCTCGCGCTCGACCTGCCCGCCACCGTCCCCGGCCTCGGCCCGCTGCTGGACCGGCTGGACGAGCAGGTGCTCGCCGCGGGCGGCCGGGTCTACCTGGCCAAGGACTCCCGGATGCGCCCCGGCACGCTGCACGGCATGTACCCGCGGCTCGACGCGTTCCGCGAGCTGCGCCGACGGATCGACCCGCGCGGCGTCTTCACCTCCGACCTCGCCCGCCGCCTCCAGCTCTAGGAGAAGAGACGATGATGAACGCCCTCGGTGACCCGCAGTCCCTGCTGCTGCTCGGCGGCTCCTCCGAGATCGGCCTGGCCACCGCGCGCCGTATGGTGCGCTCCCGGGTCCGTACGGTCCACCTGGCCGGACGCCCCTCGCCCGCACTCGACGCGGCGGCCGACGAACTGCGCGCCCTCGGCGCGGAGGTGGCCGTCCACCACTTCGACGCCGCCGCACCAGAGACCCACGAGACGGTCCTCGGCAAGATCTTCGCCGAGGGCGACATCGACGTCGTGCTGATGGCCTTCGGCGTCCTCGGTGACCAGCAGCGGGACGAGCAGGAGCCCATGGCCGCCGTCTCCGTCGCGCAGGTCAACTACGTCGGCGCGGTCAGCTCCGGGCTGGTCTGCGCCCAGGCGCTGCGCCGTCAGGGCCACGGCGCGCTGGTCGTGCTCTCCTCGGTCGCGGGGGAGCGGGCGCGCCGCTCCAACTTCCTCTACGGCTCCGCCAAGGCGGGCCTGGACGCCTTCGCCCAGGGCCTGGGCGACTCGCTCCGGGGCAGCGGCGCGCGGGTGATGGTGGTCCGCCCCGGCTTCGTCCGCACCCGGATGACCGAGGGCCTCAAGGAGGCCCCGCTCGCCACCACAGCCGACGGGGTCGCCGAGGCCATCGACACCGGGCTCCGCCGCGCCGCCGAGACGGTCTGGGTCCCCGGCGCCCTCCGCTACGTCATGTCCGGCCTGCGCCACCTGCCCCGACCCGTCTTCCGCAGGCTGCCGCTCTAGCGGTACGTGTGTCGCTTGGCCCAGGCGGGTGAGGCCCACGCTAGGTTCGACCGGTGGATTTCCTGACCCGCCTGCCCGTCCTCGGCCCGCTCGCGGCCCGGGTGCTGCGGACGCGCGCCTACCGCGTCTTCGAGCACTTCAACGACGTCGGCTCGAACCGGATGGCGGGCGCGGTCACCTTCTTCGCCTTCCTGGCCCTCTTCCCGCTGCTGACGGTGGCTCTGGCGATCGCCGCGACCGTGCTGACCGACAGCAGGGTCAACCAGCTCCAGCAGAAGATCGCCGAGCAGATCCCCGGCCTGTCCAAGCAGATCAACCTGCACGACATCGCCGCCAACGCGACGACGGTGGGGGTGATCAGCGGCGCCATCCTGCTCGTCTCCGGCCTGGGCTGGGTCGACACCACCCGCGCGTGCATCCGTCAGTCCTGGTGGCTCCCGCCGGAGCCCGGCAACGCGGTGGTCCGCAAGCTGTGGGACGTCGTGGTCCTGTTCGGCCTGGGTCTCGTCGGCGCGGTCTCGCTGGGCGCGTCCTCGTCGGCCCTTGCCCTGACCGGACAGGTGGCCAGGGGCCTCGGCGTGGCCGAGTCCTCGGCGGGCCGGGCCGGCCTCTCGGTCGCCGCGTTCCTGATCGCGGTGGCGGCGGACGTCCTGGTCTTCGCCTACCTGCTGGTCGGCCTGCCCCGTATCCCCGCTCCGCGGCGGCGGACGGTCCTGCAGGCCGCGCTGCTGGGCGCGGTGGGTTTCGAGATCCTCAAGCAGGCCATGGCGGCGTACCTGAGCGGAGTCGCGACGAAGAGCGTGTACGGCGCGTTCGGGACGCCGATCGCCCTCCTGCTCTGGATCAACTTCATCTGCCGCTGGCTCTTCTACTGCGTCGCCTGGACGGCGACGGCGGACCCCCGCGCGGCGCGAGCGCGTGCGCGTGCCCGGGCGGAAGGAATCCTTGCTGACGCGGACCATGAGGAAGAAGGGTGAGTTGCACTATTCAGGGGCGGCGGAGCCGTAGATCAGCACCGCCCCGCGCCCCTGAGTGCGACCCCACTGAATCAAAGGCTTGCGCGCCTGCGTGCCCGCCTGCGGCGGGCGAAGAGGAGGACGCCGCCCACCGCCACGGCGACCGCCGCCGCGCCCGCCTCGGCGTACGACGCGCTGGTGTCCGCCGTGCCCGCAGCATTCGCGGACGCCGCCCACGCCGGGGTCGCCGACGGTTTGGTTGCGCGCTTCGCCGCCGTCTCCTGGGCCGGAGGGGCGACCGCATCGAGGGTGCCGATGGGGTGCGCGCCGTGCGCCACCGCGCTGAAGCCCCAGTCGAGGAGCTCGCGGGCCTCCTTGTAGACCTCGTTGCGCTCCGGGTTCTGCGGGTTCATCACGGTGACCAGCACCGTGTGCCCGTCGTGCCGTGCGGCCTCGATCACGGTGTTGCCCGCGTTGGTGGTGTAGCCGTTCTTGACCCCGACCAGGCCGGGATACTGCTGGCCGACGCCGTCGAAGCCCGTCAGCAGCCGGTTGGTGTTGTCGATCTCGAAGGGCTTGCCCTTCGTGGTCGGCCCACCCGGGAACTCGGCCGACGCCGTGCCGCAGTCCTTCGCGAAGACCGGGTTCTTCAGGCCGTTCAGCGCGAACAGCGTCAGGTCGTACGCCGAGGAGACCTGGCCGGGCATGTCGTAGCCGTCGGGGCTGATCACATGCGTGTCGTGGGCGCCCAGCGCCACCGCCTTGGCCTGCATCTGCTCGACCGTCGTGGCGACGCCGCCGTTCATCGCGGCCAGCACGTGGACCGCGTCGTTGCCGGAGCGGAGGAAGACGCCGAGCCACAGGTCGGAGACCCGGTAGGTCTGACCCGGCATCACCCCGACCTCGCTGCTGCCCTCGCCCATGCCGTCGAAGTCGGACTCGACGACCCTGTGCTCCGCGCCCTGCGGGATCTTCGGCAGCACGGTGTCCGCGAACAGGGTCTTCAGCGTGCTGGCGGGCGGCAGCGGCCAGTGCGGGTTCTGGGCGGCGAGGACGTCGTCCGCATCGCCGTCAGAGACCATCCAGGAGAGCGCCGAGAGCCCGGACGGCAGGGCAGGCGCGCCCGCTCCCGTCTGTGGGCCGGGACGGCTGAGCTGTTCGCCGCCGACCGCCGACATCTGCGCGGGCGGTCTGCGCACGGGGGAGTCGGCGAGGCCGGGCGCGCGCCCGGCGGCCGTCATCGTCATCGTCACGGCGGTCATGACCGTCAATGCGGCAATGCCGGAGAGGGGCTTCCTCAGCGCGTGATCACGTAGCTGCACGGCCCGACCGTACCCAATCCGTCGCAACGTTTGTCATTAAAGCTCACAGGACCCCTCGTCCGGACGCGTCCGTTGCTCCGGACATACTGAAGTCATGAGACTCAGTCGACGTGCTTCCTGGTTCCTGACCGCTTTCGGGGTGTGGTCGATCTGGATCTGGGTCACCTTCTTCAAGAACCTGTGGGCCGACGGCGAGGGGCTCGCCTTCGTCCACGGCGACCACTCGCGGCCGACCGCCTACTTCTGGATCCACGCGGCGCTGGCGCTCAGCTCGCTCATCCTGGGCGTCGTGGTCGGCAGCATCGGCGTGCGCAGCCTCCGCGGCATGCGCCGCGCCGTGAGCCAGGCCACCGAGGAGCAGCCCGAGCGGGCCACGGAGCCCGTTGCCTGACACGTCGTCACCGAGGTTCAACGAGTCCGGACCGGTGAAGAAACGCAGAGAGGCCCGGCCCCCGAAGGGGCCGGGCCTCTTGACGCCGGCTACGCCGTCAAGCGAGAAGCTCAGTAGCGACGCGTGATCAGTGCGCGCTTCACTTCCTGGATCGCCTTGGTGACCTCGATGCCACGCGGGCAGGCGTCGGTGCAGTTGAAGGTGGTGCGGCAGCGCCACACGCCCTCACGGTCGTTCAGGATCTCCAGCCGCTGCTCCGCGCCCTCGTCACGCGAGTCGAAGATGAAGCGGTGGGCGTTCACGATCGCGGCCGGACCGAAGTACTGGCCGTCGTTCCAGAACACCGGGCAGGAGGACGTGCAGGCGGCGCAGAGGATGCACTTGGTGGTGTCCTCGAAGCGCTGGACGTCCTCCTCCGACTGGATCCGCTCGCGCGTCGGCGCGTTGCCCTTGGTGATCAGGAAGGGCATCACGTCGCGGTACGCCTGGAAGAACGGGTCCATGTCCACGACCAGGTCCTTGAGGACCGTCATGCCCTTGATGGGCTCGATCGTGATCGGCTTGTCCGGGTTGACGTCCTTGATGAGGGTCTTGCAGGCAAGACGGTTCTTGCCGTTGATCCGCATCGCGTCGGAGCCGCAGACGCCGTGGGCGCAGGAGCGACGGTAGGTGAGCGTGCCGTCCTGCTCCCACTTGACCTTGTTGATCGCGTCGAGGACGCGCTCCTTCGGGTCCACCGTGAGCTGGTAGTCGACCCACACCGCGTCCGGGTGCTCCTCCGGGTTGAACCGGCGGATCCGGAGCGTGATGGTGATCAGCTCGATCTTGCCCGACTCGGCCGCGTCCAGTGCGGCGGAGTGCGGGTTCGCGTCAGTGATGGTGGGGGTGCTCATCAGTACTTACGCTCCATCGGCTGGTAGCGGGTGACCACGACCGGCTTGTAGTCCAGGCGGACGCTGGTCTCACCCTTCTCGTCGACCTCGCGGTACGCCATGGTGTGCTGCATGAACTTGACGTCGTCGCGCTTCGGGAAGTCCTCGCGGTAGTGACCGCCGCGGGACTCCTGGCGGGCCAGCGCGGAGACCGCGGTGACCTCGGCCAGGTCGAGGAGGTTGCCCAGCTCGACGGCCTCCAGCAGGTCGGTGTTGTACCGCTGGCCCTTGTCCATCACCGAGATGTTCTTGTAACGCTCCTTCAGCTCGGCGATGTCGGCCACCGCCTGCTTCAGGGTCGCCTCGGTGCGGTACACGGACACGTTGGTGTCCATCGACTGCTGCAGCGCCTCGCGGATGTCGCCGACGCGCTCGCTGCCCGTCGCGGTGCGGATGCCCTCCAGCAGCTCGACCACCTTGGCGGCCGGGTTCTCCGGCAGCTCGACGTAGTCGGCGGTCTGGGAGTACTCCGCGGCGGCGATGCCCGCGCGGCGGCCGAAGACGTTGATGTCGAGCAGCGAGTTCGTGCCCAGGCGGTTGGCGCCGTGGACGGACACGCAGGCGACCTCACCGGCGGCGTACAGACCCGGGACGACGGTCTCGTTGTCCAGCAGGACCTCGGAGTCGTTGTTGGTCGGGATGCCGCCCATGGCGTAGTGCGCGGTCGGCTGGATCGGGATCGGGTCCGTGTAGGGCTCGATGCCGAGGTACGTGCGCGCGAACTCGGTGATGTCCGGCAGCTTGGCGTCCAGCTGCTCCGGCGGCAGGTGGGTCAGGTCCAGGTAGACGTGGTCACCGTCGAGGCCGCAACCACGACCGGCCCGGATCTCCGAGTAGATGGCGCGGGAGACGACGTCACGGGACGCCAGGTCCTTCATGACCGGCGCGTAGCGCTCCATGAAGCGCTCGCCGTCCTTGTTGCGCAGGATGCCGCCCTCGCCGCGGGCGCCCTCGGTGAGCAGGATGCCCATCCGCCAGATGCCCGTCGGGTGGAACTGGAAGAACTCCATGTCCTCCAGCGGCAGGCCACGACGGTACGCGGCGGCCTGGCCGTCACCGGTCAGGGTGTGCGCGTTCGAGGTGACCTTGAAGAACTTGCCGTTGCCGCCGGAGGCGAAGATGACCGACTTCGCCTGGAAGACGTGCACCTCGCCGGTGGCCAGCTCGTACGCGACCACACCGGCGGTGCGCTTGACGCCGTCCACCTCGGTGAGCAGCAGGTCCAGGACGTAGAACTCGTTGAAGAACTCCACGCCCTCCTTGACGCAGTTCTGGTACAGCGTCTGGAGGATCATGTGGCCGGTGCGGTCCGCGGCGTAGCAGGAGCGGCGCACCGCGGCCTCGCCGTGGTTGCGGGTGTGGCCGCCGAAGCGGCGCTGGTCGATCTTGCCCTCCGGCGTGCGGTTGAAGGGCAGGCCCATCTTCTCCAGGTCGAGGACGGCGTCGATCGCCTCCTTGGCCAGGATCTCGGCGGCGTCCTGGTCGACCAGGTAGTCACCGCCCTTGACGGTGTCGAAGGTGTGCCACTCCCAGTTGTCGTCCTCGACGTTGGCGAGGGCGGCGGCCATGCCGCCCTGGGCCGCGCCGGTGTGGGAGCGGGTCGGGTAGAGCTTGGTGAGCACCGCGGTGCGGCTGCGCTTGGTCGACTCGACCGCGGCGCGCATCCCGGCGCCGCCGGCGCCGACGATGACGGTGTCGTACTGGTGAATCTGCATGTCAGTTAGCTGCCTCGTCCGTCCGCGTCAGCTGATGTTCGGGTCGAAGGTGAAGATCACCAGGGTGCCCAGCAGCACGGTGAACACCGTGGCGGCCACCAGCAGGACCTTCAGCCAGAAGCGGGTGGTGTCGCGCTCGGCGTAGTCGTTGATGACCGTGCGCATGCCGTTGGCGCCGTGGAGCATGGCGAGCCAGAGCATGAGCAGGTCCCAGCCCTGCCAGAACGGCGAGGCCCAGCGACCGGCGACGAAGGCGAAGCTGATCTTGGAGACACCGCCGTCCAGCACCAGCTGGATGATCAGGTGACCGAGGATCAGGAAGACCAGCACGACACCCGAGAGGCGCATGAACAGCCACGCCAGCATCTCGAAGTTGGTGCGGCTGCGACGGCCCGCCGTGGTCCTGGTGCGCTTGCGCGGCGGCTCGATCAGGAACGCGCTCGGGTCGGCCGGAGCGCCGTTCTCGGTCAGCTCGACGCTGCCGATGGAGTCGGTTGCCATCTCTGCCTCACCCGAACCAGTTCTTCAGGGTCTCCTGCAGGATCGGGTAGAACGCACCCGCCATCAGCAGGACCCAGACGGTCACGACGGTCCACAGCATCTGGGCCTGGTACTTCGGCCCCTTGGCCCAGAAGTCCACCGCGATGACCCGGAGGCCGTTCAGCGCGTGGAAGAGGATGGCGGCGGTGAGGCCGTACTCCATCAGGTTGACGGGCCACGTCTTGTACGTCGCGATCACGCTGTTGTAGGCCTGCGGCGAAACACGGACCAGGGCGGTGTCGAGGACGTGGGCGAACAGGAAGAAGAAAATGAGGACGCCGGTGACTCGATGAGCCACCCACGACCACATGCCTTCCCGGCCGCGGTACAGCGTTCCAGCCGGCACGGAAGAACCCTCCGGGAGCGGGGCGGGGGTCGCCCGGCATCTCGGCATCTACGTCGGTGTCGGTCGGCCCGGCCGGATACGGTCCACCGGCCGCGGCCATCGTAGCCAGAGCGGAGTGCCGGGGGCCTGTTGGGGGGCCTGTGCCGGGGACGGATCCACTCCGTTGATCGTTCGGATGATCGACCAACGGGGCGGATCGGAGGGTTTTGGTCCGGGTTTCCGGGGATTTTCCCGGGCTTGGGGGGCAGGTTGGTCGGCCGTCAGTTCGAGACAGAACGTGCTGGTGTGGTTGATCTCACCCCCGTCGTCTCACGTTGTCGCCGAGGCGTGAGACGCCACGAGATGCGTGAGTCGACTTTGTGAGATCCGACGAAGCTCCTCGGCGGTGGTGGAGCGCTCCTCGTCCGGGTCGTTGGACAGCCGCGCGCGGATGCTGGCGAGGACGGTGCCCAACATCTCGTCCGGTGGGCAGTCGTCCAGGCACACCACGAAGACATGCCCGAACCGCGCCTCGTACGCGGCGTGCGCGGCGCGCAGAGCGGTCCGTGCGGCGTTGCTCCCCGGCGCGCGCATGCCCAGCAGGGGCTGCGGCATGCAGCTCTCGTCGGCGAGCGCCTCCGTCAGGTCCCGGTGCGACATGTCGTAGGACGCCTCGCTGGCCGCGGCGAGCAGCGAGCCCACATCCGGGTACGGGCGGTGCGCGGCGATCCTTATCGCCCAACGCCGGCTGCCGCAGCAGGCCAGCAGGGCTTCTTCGGCTGCGCCGGGGCTCGCCACATTGAGCCGTTGCAGTCCTGCGGCGTGCGCGTCCGGCAAATCCGGCGTGGCCGGCGGTTGGATCGGCGACCTGGCCAGCGGGTCCTCCTCGGAGGGTGCGGGTTGGCGGTGCGGTGGTCGGTGCCCAGAGGCTAGGGCCTGCCACCGACGACATCGGCACTCGATAAGACGTCGGGGCCGCTGGCGCACGGGCGTCCGACACCAGGATTCACTCGCACGGGGTATTAAGTCGAGACCTCTACGGCCGAATTATGAGACGGCGTCAGCTGAATGAACGAACAGTCGGGCACCTGTGCACTTCTGGGGGGCGCGGGGCTGTGCTTGATCAACTGCGTGCGCCAGACACCACCGTGGGCGGATGGCCCTGTTCGCGCGGCCTGCCACGTGGGTGGGTGGCCTGTCGCGCAGTTGATCAAGCACAGCCCGCGCCCCTGAATAGTGCAACTTCCCCGTGCGTTGTCTGAACTACTGCCGGTGGACCTTGTGCTGGGCCGCCTGGGCGCGGGGGCGAACGACCAGGAGGTCCACGTTCACGTGGGCGGGGCGGGTGACCGCCCAGACGATGGTGTCCGCGACGTCGGCCGCGCTGAGCGGGTCCGGGACGCCCGCGTACACCGCCGCCGCCTTCGACGCGTCGCCGCGGAAGCGGGTGAGCGCGAACTCGTCGGTCTGGACCATGCCCGGCGCGATCTCGATGACGCGGATCGGCTCGCCGAGCAGCTCCAGCCGCAGCGTCGCCGCGATGGCGTGTGCGCCCGCCTTCGCCGCGACGTAGCCCGCGCCGCCCTCGTACGGGGCGAACGCGGCGGTGGAGGAGAGGACGAGGACCGTGCCGTCGCCGGAGGCGCGCAGCGCCGGGAGCAGCGCCTGGGTCACGTGGAGGACACCGAGGACGTTGACGTCGAACATGGTCTGCCAGTCCGCCGGGTCCGCGTCGGCGACGGGCTCCGCGCCGATCGCCCCGCCCGCGTTGTTGACCAGGACGTCGACCCGGTCCAGCGACGCCGCGAACGCGGTCACCGCCGCGCGGTCGGTCACGTCGAGCGTGTGCACACTCGCCGCCGTGCCGATCTCCTTGGCCAGCGCCTCCAGTCGGTCCGCGCGGCGGGCGACCAGAGCCACCCGGTACCCCGTAGCGGCCAGGCCACGGGCCGTCGCGGCGCCGATCCCACTGCTCGCGCCGGTCACCACGGCGACCTTCTGCACTGTCATCTCTGCTGTTCCTCCAAGCGAGTTCCGGCTGCTGTGAGCAAGCTCCCAGAGGATGCGCCTATTCCCTGCACAGGCGCATCATTACCGTACGTAGCGAAGCGGACGGTAACCGCTGCCAACGCCCCAGGTCCACTGCCGCCACGACCCTGGAGGACTCCTCATGGCCCGCCTGTCCGAGTCCGGACTGCCCATCGAACCCGTCTACGGGCCGGCCGCCCTCACGGGCTGGGATCCCGTCACCGAGCTGGGCGAGCCCGGACAGTACCCGTTCACCCGCGGGGTCTATCCGACCATGTACACGGGCAAGCCGTGGACCATGCGGCAGTACGCCGGCTTCGGCACCGCCGCCGAGTCCAACGCCCGCTACAAGCAACTGATCGCCAACGGCACCACGGGCCTGTCGGTCGCCTTCGACCTGCCGACGCAGATGGGCTACGACTCGGACGCCACCGTCGCCCACGGCGAGGTCGGCAAGGTCGGCGTGGCCGTCGACAGCGTCGAGGACATGGGCGTCCTCTTCGACGGCATCCCGCTGGGCGAGGTCTCCACGTCGATGACCATCAACGCGCCCGCTTCACTGCTGCTGCTCCTCTACCAACTCGTGGGCGAGTCCCAGGGCGTCCCGTCGGGGAGGCTGACCGGGACCGTCCAGAACGACGTGCTGAAGGAGTACATCGCGCGCGGGACGTACATCTTCCCGCCGAAGCCGTCACTGCGTCTGATCGCGGACGTCTTCCAGTACTGCCGTGCGGAGATCCCGCGCTGGAACACCATCTCCATCTCCGGCTACCACATGGCCGAGGCCGGGGCCACACCCGCGCAGGAGATCGCCTTCACGCTGGCCGACGGCATCGAGTACGTCCGCACCGCGATCGCGGCCGGCATGGACGTGGACGACTTCGCGCCGCGGCTCTCCTTCTTCTTCGTCTCACGCACCACCCTGCTGGAGGAGGTGGCCAAGTTCCGTGCCGCCCGCCGGATCTGGGCGCGCGTCATGAAGGAGGAGTTCCACGCCAAGAACCCCAAGTCGATGATGCTGCGCTTCCACACCCAGACCGCGGGCGTGCAGCTGACGGCCCAACAGCCCGAGGTCAACCTGGTCCGCGTCTCGATCCAGGCGCTGGCGGCGGTGCTGGGCGGCACGCAGTCGCTGCACACCAACAGCTTCGACGAGGCCATCGCGCTGCCGACGGAGAAGTCCGCGCGCCTGGCGCTGCGCACGCAGCAGGTGCTGGCGTACGAGAGCGACGTGACCGCGACCGTCGACCCGTTCGCGGGCTCCTACGTGGTCGAGCAGCTGACCGACGAGGTCGAGACGGCGGCGCTGGAGCTGATGGCCAAGGTCGAGGAGATGGGCGGCGCGGTCGCCGGTATCGAGCGCGGCTACCAGAAGAACGAGATCGAGCGCAGCGCGTACCGGATCGCCCTGGAGACGGACGCGGGCGAGCGGACCGTGGTCGGCGTCAACCGCTTCCAGCTGGACGAGGAGGAGCCCTACGAGCCGCTCCGCGTCGACCCGGCGATCGAGGCGCGGCAGGCAGAGCGCCTGGCCAAGCTCCGCGCGGACCGCGACAGCGCGGCCGTCGACCACGCGCTCTCCGCGCTGCGCCGCGCGGCGGGGTCGGAGGGGGAGAACGTGCTGTACCCGATGAAGGAGGCGCTGGCCGCGCGGGCAACTGTCGGCGAGACCTGCGACGCGCTGCGGGACGTCTGGGGGACGTACATCCCCGTGGACAGCTTCTGAGCAGGTGCACCAGCAGGGCCCCGCGACCCTGGGGTCACTGCAACTGACTCTCGTGCCTCTCGCGCGGCTTGCTCGTTGATCTCTTCAACGAAGTAGTGCGGAGGCGCGCGTGAGCGAGGATTCCTACCCGGTTCGGGCAGAACCATGCGCCGAGCGGGCGACAACTTTCTCGTCCGGCGGTATGAATTTCGGTGATCCCCTGCCACAACTGTCCCAGGGCCGTAGCCTTGTGGGGGTGAACGAGTCCACTGAGCTGCGGTCCCGCGTGCAGGCCCTGCAACCCGAGCTGATCGCCTTCCGGCGCGACCTGCACATGCACCCCGAGTTGGGTCGCCACGAGTTCCGGACCACGGCGCTGATCAAGGAGCGGCTGGAGCAGGCCGGTCTCGCGCCGCGCGTGCTTCCGGGCGGTACGGGTCTGCTCTGCGACATCGTGCCCGAGGGTGCCCCCGGTGACCGCGGCATTCTCGGTTTCCGCGCCGACATCGACGCGCTGCCGATCGACGACGCCAAGCCCGCGAGCGTGCCCTACCGTTCGACGGTTGCCGGGCGGGCCCACGCCTGTGGTCACGACCTGCACACCAGTATCGTGCTCGGCACCGGCATCCTCCTCGCCGAGGCCGCGCGCAGTGGCGCGCTCGCGCGGCCGGTGCGGCTGATCTTCCAGCCGGCCGAGGAGGTCATGCCGGGCGGTGCCCTGGACGTCGTCAAGTGCGGCGGGGCGGAGGGGCTGGAGCGCATCTTCGCCGTGCACTGCGACCCCAAGGTCGAGGTCGGCAAGGTCGGCCTGAAGGTCGGCGCGATCACCTCGGCCTGCGACCGGCTGGTCGTCAGCCTGGACGGGCCCGGCGGTCACACCGCGCGTCCGCACCTCACCACGGATCTGGTCACCGCGGTCGCCCGGACGGCCGCGGAGCTGCCGGCCGCGCTGGCCCGGCGGATGGACGTGCGCTGGGGCGTCAGCCTGGTCTGGGGTCGGATCGCCTCCGGCTCGGCCGCCAACGTCATTCCGCAGCACGCGGAGCTGGAGGGCACCGTCCGCTGCCTGGAGCTGGCCGGTTGGCGCGAGGCGCCGGGTGCGATCGACGAGCTGGTCGGGCAGATCGCGGAGACCCACCGGGCGAAGTGGGTCCTCGACTACCACCGCGGCGTCCCGCCGGTGGTGAACGAGGAGGAGTCGATCGCCATGATCGAGTCCGTCATGGCCGCGCGTTTCGGCAAGGAGAGCATCGAGGGCACCGAGCAGAGCCTCGGCGGCGAGGACTTCTCCTGGTACCTCCAGCAGGTGCCGGGCGCGCTGGCCCGCCTCGGCGTCCGCTCGCCCGACGAGCAGGGCACCCGCGATCTCCACCAGGGCACCTTCGACGCGGACGAGCGCGCCATCGGTGTCGGCACCGAGCTGTTCGCGTCACTGGCGCTGAGCTGAGCTCCGGTCAGACGCGCGTCACCTGCTCTGTAGTTGCTCCGTACGTGCTCCGGTGTTGCTCCGTTCGAGCGACATCGGAGCAGATTCATCCAGTTGGATCGGCCTGTTCAGCTGTGCCCGGATGGCAGAAATGCGACGATCTGATAACGGCGATGCAGCCGTGACACAAACGTGTTCTACGCGCGTTAACGTCGCATCCAATCCGCGCCGACCAGGTGCGCGTCGACCAAGGAGACCCATGCTCCCGGTTGCCAGGGACGCTGCGGTGAACGAGCAATGCCGCTCCCTGCCCCCGGGCTCTGCGATGTCGGCTCCTATCTGGAGGAATTGATGAACAAGCCCGTTCGGCTGGCGGCGATCGCGGCTCTTGTCGCACTGACCGCATCGGCGTGTGGTTCCAAGCCCGTCTCCACCTCGGGCTCCACCTCTTCCGCGAACGCTGGCGGGAGCTACAAGGCCTGTATGGTCACCGACACCGGCGGCCTGGACGACCACTCGTTCAACCAGGAGTCGTGGGCCGGCATGCAGGATGCCGCCAAGGCCAACTCGAACATCACCGTTCAGAACGCCACCTCGGCGACGGAGAACGACTACGCCAGCAACATCGCCGGCTTCGTCTCCGCCCAGTGCAAGCTGATCGTCACGGTCGGCTTCGCCATGAACGACGCCACGGTCAAGTCCGCCAAGACCAACCCGAGCCAGCACTACGCGATCGTCGACAACACCTCGACCGCGCCGCAGGTCAAGGGCCTGGAGTTCAACACCGCGCAGGGCGCCTTCCTCGGCGGCTACTTCGCGGCCGGCATGACCAAGACCGGCAAGGTCGCCACCTTCGGCGGCGCCAACTACCCGACCGTCACCGTCTACATGGACGGTTTCTGGGAGGGCGTCCAGTACTACAACCAGAAGCACGGCACCCACGTCCAGGTCCTCGGCTGGGACGAGACCACGCAGTCGGGCACCTTCGACCCGACCCAGTCCTTCACCGACCAGGCCGGCGGCAAGCAGATCGCCGCGACCTTCGCCTCCGAGGGCGCCGACATCATCTTCCCGGTCGCCGGCGGCACCGGCATCGGCGCGCTGGCCCAGGCCCAGGCCTCCGGCGGCAAGCTGAACGCCATCTGGGTCGACGACGACGGCTTCTACTCCAACGCCCAGTACGCCCCGGTCATCATGACCTCGGTGACCAAGGGCATCGCCTCCGCCGTGAGCACCGCGGTGCAGGAGTCCGCCAGCGGCCAGTTCTCCGCGACGCCGTACATCGGCACGCTGGCCAACAACGGCACCGGCCTGGCCCCGTACCACGACTTCGCGTCGAAGGTGCCCGCGTCCCTGACCGCCGAGATCGCCACGGTCAAGCAGGACATCATCAATGGCACCATCAAGGTCAAGTCGAAGAACCAGCCGACCGGCTGATTCCGCCACGGTCTGAGCGGGCGCGTGCCTGGTACACGCGCCCGCCTACTGGCGTGTGGGCCCGCCTGCTCGGGCCTGGCGCGTCCGTCAAGTCCTCGATAGCTTCCGCCGATCGACTCTGATGCCCGGCGTGAGGAGTGTGTAACAAGTGCGTCTGGAACTTCGCGGCATCACCAAGCGATTCGGTTCGCTGGTCGCCAACGACCACATCGACCTGACGGTCGAGCCAGGTGAGGTCCACTGTCTGCTCGGTGAGAACGGTGCCGGCAAGTCCACGCTGATGAACGTCCTCTACGGACTCCTTCAGCCCGACGAGGGCGAGATCCTCGTCGACGACGTCCCGAAGACCATCAGCGGTCCGCGCGACGCCATCGCCAACGGCATCGGCATGGTGCACCAGCACTTCATGCTGGTCCCGGTGTTCACCGTCGCCGAGAACGTCGTGCTCGGCGACGAGGTCGAACTCGGCGCCAGCCGCGGCCCGCTGGGGCTGCTCGACCGCCGCCGTGCCCGCAAGGACGTGCGGGAGGTCTCCGAGCGCTACGGCCTCCCGGTCAACCCCGACGCGCTGGTCGAGGACCTGCCGGTCGGCGTCCAGCAGCGTGTCGAGATCGTCAAGGCGCTGGTGCGCAACGCCCAGACGCTGATCCTCGACGAGCCGACCGCCGTGCTCACCCCGCAGGAGATCGACGACCTCTTCGTCGTCATGAACTCGCTGCGCGAGGCGGGCAAGTCGATCGTCTTCATCACCCACAAGCTCAAGGAGGTCAAGGCGATCGCCGACCGGATCACCGTGATCCGGCGCGGTGCGGTCGTCGGCCAGGCCTCGCCCAGCTCCAGCGAGCAGGAGCTGGCCTCGATGATGGTCGGCCGCAGCGTGCAGCTGGTCGTCGACAAGGAGCTGAGCAAGCCGGGTGCTCCGTCCTTCCAGGTCGAGAACCTGACGGTGCTGGACGCCAACGGCCAGGCCGCCGTCGACGACATCTCCTTCACCGTCCACGACGGCGAGATCCTGGGCATCGCCGGGGTCCAGGGCAACGGCCAGTCCGAGCTGGCCGAGGCGATCCTCGGCCTGGTCCCGGCCGCCGCCGGTTCCATCTCGCTGGACGGCAAGCAGCTCAACGGCCGGACGCCGCGTCAGGTGCTGGACGCGGGTGTCGGGTTCATCCCCGAGGACCGTGGCCACGACGGCGTCGTCGGCGAGTTCACCATCGCTGAGAACCTGGTCCTCGACCTCTACAAGTCGGCCCCGTTCGGGCGCGGGCTCTCGATCAACCTGGGCGAGATCGAGAAGAACGCGACGCACCGGATCCAGGAGTTCGACATCCGCCCGGCCGTGGCGCAGCACCCGGCGGGCAAGCTCTCCGGCGGAAACGCGCAGAAGGTCGTGGTGGCACGCGAGTTGTCGCGTCCGCTGCGGCTGCTGGTGGCCTCGCAGCCGACCCGTGGCGTCGACGTCGGCGCGATGGAGTTCATCCACAAGCGCATCGTCGCCGAGCGCGACCAGGGACGGCCGGTCGTGGTGGTCTCCACCGAGCTGGACGAGGTGCTGGCGCTGGCGGACAAGATCGCGGTGATGTACCGGGGCAAGATCGTCGCCACGGTCCCGCCGACCACCTCCCGCGAGGAGATCGGTCTGCTGATGGCGGGTATCACCAACGGCCAGGCGCCGCAGGCCGAGACGGCCACGGGCGAGGCGGCCACGGGCGAGGCGGCCGACACCGGGACGGGGAGCAATGACAGCGCGGCGGACGCCGCACCGACGAACACGGAGGAGGCGGACTCGTGAGCACGCCCGAACCTGAGAAGAACGAGGCCGACGCCGCCAAGGCCGATGCCGCCAAGGCCGCCGCCTCCGCGCAGCCGAACGGAGCGACGCCGACCGCGCCGAAGCCGTCCCGCGACTGGGGCACGGTGATCCGCAACGTCTTCACCGCGGAGAACTCCACGACCGTCACCATCTTGGCCATCGTGCTGGCCCTGGTCGTCGGCGCGATCCTGATCGTGGTGTCCAACACCGACACCATGAACAAGCTCGGCTACTTCTTCGCCGCCCCCGGGGACTTCCTCTCCTCCGCCTGGAACGACATCTCCAGCGCCTACACCTCGCTGTTCAAGGGTGCGATCTTCGACCCGGCGACGGTCTCCGGCACGCCGTCCCAGTTCTTCGGCCCGATCTCGAACACCCTCGAGTACGCGACGCCGCTGATCTTCGGCGGTCTGGCGATCTCGGTGGCGTTCCGGGCCGGGATGTTCAACATCGGCGGCCAGGGCCAGCTGATCATCGGCGCGATCTTCGCCTCCTACGTCGGTTTCTCCTGGACCGATCTGCCGGGTCTGGTGCACATGATCGTCGCGGTCCTCGCGGGCATCGTCGGCGGCATGCTCTACGGCGGGCTGGTCGGCTGGCTCAAGGCCTACCGCGGCGCGCACGAGGTGATCGTCACGATCATGCTCAACTACGTCGCCTTCTTCTTCCTGGGCAGTTGGCTGCTGAACACCTCGGTGTTCCACAACCCGTCGGCGGCGGGCCAGGCGATCTCCAAGCCGGCCAGCCCCAGCGCGGTGCTGCCGCACCTGTTCGGCGACTCGCTCTTCACCGACATCGGCCTGCTCTTCGCGCTGGCCGCGACCTTCGGTGTGGCGTGGTTCTTCAAGCGCAGCAAGCTGGGCTTCGAGGTCCGTGCGGTCGGTCTGCGCCCGAGCGCGGCGCGCACCGCCGGCATCAACGTCAACCGGGTCCAGATCGCCTCGATGCTGATCTCCGGTGGGCTGATGGGCCTGATCGGCGTGACCCAGACCCTCGGTCTGGCCAACCCGAACAACAACTCGCTCAGCCCCAACATCGACGCGGGTCTCGGCTTCACCGCGATCACCGTGGCGCTGCTGGGCCGCACCAAGCCGTGGGGCGTCGTCTGGGCGTCGCTGCTCTTCGGCGCGCTGCAGGCCGGTGGTGCGCTGATGCAGACCCAGGCGCAGGTCTCGATCGAGATCATCACCGTCATGCAGGCCCTGATCGTCATCTTCGTCGCCGCGCCGCAGCTGGTGCAGGAGATCTTCCGGCTCCGGGCCCACAAGATCGACACCGGTGGCAAGGGCGACGAGAACGCGCCCGCCCCCGACCCGTTCCACACGACCGACACCACCAACGTTGCCGGAGGCGAGGCATGAGCACGGCATCCACCGCTACCGGGAACAACAGCACGGGCGGCGACATGCTCTCGCTGGCCGACGCGGCAGCCAAGCGGTCCAAGCTGGTCAGTGGCATCGCAATGGCCGTGATCGGCGCGCTCGGCCTGTGGGGCTTCGGCTTCGGCTCGCGTACCTCGAACGGCGTGCACACGCTGTTCGGTCTGGAGCTCGTCCCCGGCACCGGCAGCCTCAGCCCCATCTCGGCCCCGGCCCAGCCGGTCGCGCTGGCGCTGATGTCGCTGGCCGTCGTCTGCGGCCTGGTCCGGGCGTTCGCGCCGGTGTCGAAGAAGGTCCAGCTCTGGCTGGCCGGCGTCTACTTCGCGGCCTACGTGGTGGCCTTCCTGGTGTGGGCCGCGGCCGGGTCGTCCGTCGGCCTGAACGTTCCGTCGATCATCCAGCAGACCGCGCTCGCCGCGGTGCCGCTGGTGCTCGGTTCGCTCAGCGCGCTGCTGTGCGAGCGCTCCGGCGTCGTCAACATCGCGGTCGAGGGCCAGTTCCTCTTCGGCGCGTTCGCGTCGGTGCTGACCGCGTCCACGACCGGCTCGGTCTGGGCCGGTGCGGTCGCCGGCTGCCTCGGCGGCGCGCTGATGTGCGCGCTGCTGGCCGTCTTCGCCAACCGCTACCTGATCGAGCAGGTCGTCCTCGGCGTCGTGCTCAACCTCCTTGCCTCCGGCGTCACCGGCTTCCTCTACGACCGGCTGATGTCGAGCAACGGCGGCGAGTACAACAAGGGGCTGGGCTTCAACAACATCTCGATCCCTGGGCTGTCGTCCATCCCGATCATCGGCTCGCTGTTCGACGAGAACATCCTGTTCTATGCGGCCTACGTGCTGGTGCCGGTGATCTGGTTCCTGGTCTTCCGCACCCGCTGGGGTCTGCGCACCCGCGCGGTCGGCGAGCACCCGACGGCCGCCGACACCGTCGGCATCAAGGTCATCGGGCTGCGCTACCGCAACGTCATCACGGCGGGTCTGCTGTCCGGTCTCGGCGGTGTCTGGCTGACGCTGGGTCTGGCCAGCCAGTTCGGCAAGGACATGAGCGACGGCAAGGGCTACATCGCCATCGCGGCGCTGATCGTCGGCCGCTGGTCGCCGATCGGCGCGCTGGGCGCGGCGGTGCTGTTCGGCTTCGCCACGGAGATCCAGCTGGCGCTCTCCTCGCTGAGCACACCGATCCCGGGCGCGTTCCTGGCGATGGCGCCGTACCTGGTGACCATCTTCGTCGTCGCGGCGCTGGGCGGCCTCTCCCGTCCGCCGGCGGCGTCCGGCAAGCCGTACATCAAGGGCTGAGGGATTCGCGATGGCGGAGACGAAGGCGGACCTGGTCATCGACTGGGACGAGCTGCGCACGGCCGCCCGGGAGGCGATGGGACGCGCGTACGCGCCGTACTCCCACTTCCCGGTCGGCGCGGCGGCGTTGGTCTCCGACGGCCGGATCGTCAGCGGCTGCAACGTCGAGAACGCGAGCTACGGCCTCGGCCTGTGCGCGGAGTGCGGCCTCGTCTCCGCGCTCCACGCCACCGGCGGCGGGCGGCTGATCGCGTTCACCTGCTGTGACCGCGACGGCAAGCCGTTGATGCCGTGCGGCAGGTGCAGGCAACTGCTGTGGGAGCACGGGGGAGCGGAGCTGATCGTCGAGTCCGTCTCGGGGATCCGGCCGCTGGCCGAGCTGCTGCCCGACGCGTTCGGACCGGAACGACTCTGAGGTAGTTGCACTCTGCCAGGGGCGTGGGGAACTGTTGCGCAACGGGCCGGATCCAGGCGATCCGCTCGGTGGTCAACCCCGACAAGCTCGGCCGTCTGGGGCCGGTGGCCGACGCCTGGGCGCTCAACCGCGAGGCGCAACAGGCCCGTCGAACGGCAGAGGACTAACGGCGGACGAGTAACGGCGGGGGAGTAACGACGGCGGCAGCCGCGCACGGGTGGTGCACGTCCGTGACCTGCGGGATCGTGGGGTCTGGGCGGAATCAGCCCGTGTTGCGACTTCGCGCCTGGTGCAAGCCTTGGTTACGCGCGTAGAGTTGCCGCGTCATCCCCCCGGGTCATCCCCGCACCTCAGGAGCCACCGTGGACGCCATCTCCGTCATCCGCGCGAAGCGCGACCGCGCCGAGCTGACCGATGCTCAGATCGACTGGGTGATCGACGCCTACACCCGCGGCGAGGTCGCCGACGAGCAGATGTCCGCGCTGGCGATGGCGATCCTGCTCAACGGCATGAACATGCGCGAGATCTCCCGCTGGACCGAGGCGATGATCCGCTCCGGCGTCCGGATGGACTTCTCCGCGCTGCCGCTGCCGACCACGGACAAGCACTCCACCGGCGGCGTCGGGGACAAGATCACCCTGCCGCTCGCCCCGCTCGTCGCGGCCTGCGGCGCGGCCGTGCCGCAGCTCTCCGGCCGCGGGCTCGGCCACACCGGCGGCACGCTGGACAAGCTGGAGTCGATCCCCGGCTGGAAGGCGCTCCTGTCCAACGACGAGATGATGCACGTGCTGCGCGAGACCGGCGCGGTGATCTGCGCGGCGGGTGACGGCCTCGCCCCGGCGGACAAGAAGCTCTACGCGCTGCGCGACGTCACCGGCACGGTCGAGGCGATCCCGCTGATCGCCTCCTCGATCATGTCGAAGAAGATCGCCGAGGGCACCGGCGCGCTGGTCCTGGACGTGAAGGTGGGCTCGGGCGCGTTCATGAAGAACCTGGCCGACGCCCAGGAGCTGGCCCGCACCATGGTCGGCCTCGGCAAGGAGGCGGGCGTCAACACCGTCGCGCTGCTGACCGACATGAGCACGCCGCTCGGCCTCACGGCGGGCAACGCGCTGGAGGTGCGCGAGTCGGTCGAGGTGCTGGCGGGCGGCGGCCCGGCGGACGTGGTCGAGCTGACGCTGGCGCTGGCCCGCGAGATGCTGGCCGCCGCGGGCGTGAGTGGCAAGACCGGTACATACAAGGACCCCGAGACCGCCCTCAAGGACGGCTCCGCGATGGACCACTGGCGTCGCATGATCGCCGCTCAGGGCGGCGACCCGGACGCGACGCTGCCGGTCGCCCGCGAGCAGCACGTCGTCACCGCGCCCGCCACCGGCCTGCTCACCGGCCTGGACGCCTACGCCGTCGGCGTCGCCGCCTGGCGGCTGGGTGCCGGTCGTGCGCGCAAGGAGGACCCGGTGCAGGCGGGCGCGGGCGTCGAGATCCACGCCAAGCCGGGCGACAAGGTCACCGCGGGCCAGCCGCTGCTGACCCTCCACACCGACACCCCGGACCGCTTCGCCTACGCCCTGGAGGCGTTGGACGTCGACGGCGCGGTCACCGTCGCGCCGGAGGGCACGGACTTCCGCCCGACCCCGATCATCCTCGACCGGATCGCCTGAGAGCGCGTCCGGCAGGTCAGGTCACGGCCCGTAGGTCAGCAGGACGCTCGTGTCCAGCCGCCACGGGCCGACCTTGACCGTGTCGCCGAAGGCGAAGTGCTCGCGGCTGGCATACCTCGGCTGCGAGTGCACGATGCCGGTGCCGTCGCGGGGGTCGACGATCAGGTAGAGCGGGATCCCCATGGCGGCGTAGTCGCGGACCTTCTCCTCGTAGTCGTTCTCCGGGTTGGACTTGGAGACGACCTCGACCACCAGCAGGATTTCGGAGGGATGGAAAGCCGCGTCCTCCTCCTCGAGTGCTTGCTCGGGGAAGACCATGAGGTCAGGACGTCGAAGCCGACCCAGGCCCTGGTCCTCCAAGTCGGCTCCTCCGTGAGCGATGAAGCCAGGGTGGGTGTCGGGAAGCTGCTCGTTCAGCTGCCGGGCGAGCTTCAGGACCGCCAACTCGTGTCGCTTGACGGGCGACATCATCATGACGATCTCGCCGTGGGCGATTTCCACACGCCCTATCCCGGGTACCTGAGGCAACTGATCCGCGATCGCGCGGAGCCGGGCATATGTGGCGGCGTCCATGCTCATGCACCGAGTGTAACGACGCGTACCCGCTCACTGCCGGGCGTAGACGGCGACGAAGTCGCGGCTGGAGTAGTCGTAGTAGCGGGTGGGCGCGCGGACGAAGTTGACCAGGTTGTGGGGGACCGGGTTCTTGGGGTCGTGGGTGGCATCGTAGGAGATGTAGGACGGCCAGCTCAGGTTGATGTCCAGCATCATCGCCGTCACGGCGCCCGCGCGCTGCAGCATCGTCGCCAGGTCCTGGACGGTCAGCAGCCGCCCGCCGACGTAGACGATGTCGCCGTTGCGGTCGACGCCCACGCCGGAGCGGGCGACCGCCGGGTTGCCGCCGTCGTCGAGGCCCCAGGTGGCGGTCCCGCCGTAGCGGGCGTCGTCGGTGACCTGGCCGTTCAGCACCAGCGGGACCAGGCACTGGCGGACGCCGGTCACGTCCGGGGCCATGGAGACGGTCCGACCCCAGACGCCGACGGTGAGCGAGCCGTCCTTGTGGAAGACCTCGGACGCCGCGCCGTCGCGTAGATAGCCGACGGTCCGCCCGTCGAGGTAGAAGCCGCCGTGCGCGTCGCCGTTGGAGACCTTGAAGCCGCCGTTGTAGGCGGCCACCAGGCCGAGGCGCTCGTTCGGCGTGATCGTCGGCGGCACCGGCCAGGTCCCGCCGGGCTCGGCCACGCCGGGGTGGAGGTCGAAGCGGAGCGCCTTCTGTTTCATCCAGACGACGCCGACCGGGTTGCCGCTGTCGTACGCGGCCCACCGGACCAGCGTGCTCTGGACAACCGGCCGACCGTGCTCGGTGACGAGCGGGGTGAAGACGCCCTCGCCGTGCTGGGCGGGGGAGACCAGCGGTTGGACCGGCGCGTGCATCGGGATCGGTGGGAGCATGGGCGTCCGGGCCGGGGCCGGGTGAACGGCCGTCAGGGTGTGGGCCTCCGCCGCCGTGCCGTTCGAGGCGCAGGTCAGGGTGTGGACGGTGTGCTGGTGCCGGTTGTCGACCAGGTCGACGACGGAGCTGAGACCGTGGCAGCGTCCCCAGAGCACGAGCTTGGTCTCGGTCCCGGCCGGACCGGGCGCGGCCAGCGCGTCCTGCACGCAGTACCCGACGCCGGCGGCGAGGGCCAGGGCCGTGCCCAGGGCCGCCCAGCGGAGCCGCTCGGGGGTGAACGCGTTCTTGCTGATCCTGGGCAGTCGCATGGGGACCTCTTCGCTCGGCGCACAGGTCCGGGGAGACGTACCCCGGCGGGAGCGGCCCGCCGGGAAGTTCACCCACCCGGCGGACCTGTTCCCGCGTCGCTTTGGGCGGGCCTACCCCAGCGCCGCAGCCTGTGTGCGCCTCAGGTGCGCGGCTGAGACGGAGCCGTACGCCGTCACGCCCAGCGCCAGCACCATCGCCGCCAGTGCCACCATGACCGTCGCGTTCCATCCGGCGGCGTGGTACGCGTCCGCGCCGACCGAGCCGCCGAGGCTGTTGCCGAGGTAGTACGCCGCCAGGTAGAGCGCCGAGGCCTGCGCCCGTCCGGTGGTGGCCGTCCTGCCGACCGCCGCCGAGGCGACGCAGTGGCCGGTGAAGAAGCCCGCCGTGATCAGCACCAGGCCGAGCAGGGTCAGCGCCAGCGAGTCGGGCAGGGTCAGCAGTAGGCCGACGGAGGTCGTCCCGGCCGCGACGTACAGCGCGCCGCGTCGGCCCAGCCGGGCGCCCACCCGGGCCGACAGGGCCGAGGCGACCGTGCCGACGAGGTAGACCACGAAGATGGAGCTCGCCAGGGCCTGCGGCAGGTTGAACGGCGCAGCGACCAGCCGGAAGCCGAGCACGGTGTAGACCGCGCCGAAGACGGTCATGAAGAGCAGGCCGAGCGCGAAGAGCCGGGACAGCAGCGGGTTGCGGATGTGTCCGGTGACGGTCCGCCAGAGTGCGCCGGGGTTCACCGGTCCGGGGCGGAAGCACTGCGCCTTCGGGATCAGCACCCGGAACGCGATCGCGCACAGCAGCGACGCGACGGCGACGGCGGCCAGCCCGGCCCGCCACCCGTACGCGCCGGCGACGACGCCGGAGAGCAGCCGGCCGCTCATCCCGCCGATGCTGTTGCCAGCGACGTAGAGGCCCATCGCCGGGGCCAGCGCGGACGGGTGGACCTCCTCGGCGAGGAACGCCATCGCCGTCGCGGGCAGCCCGGCGAGCGCGACGCCCTGCAGACCGCGCAGCGTGGTCAGCACCGCCAGGCTGTCCGTGAACGGCAGCACCAGCGCGATCACCACCGCGGCGAAGACGGAGGCGGTCATGATCCGCGTCCGGCCGAAGCGCTCGGAGAGCGCGCTGATCGGGATCACCGCGAGCGCGAGCCCGATGGAGGCAGCCGAGACGGTCCAGCTGGCCTGCCCGGGCGTCAGGTGGAGGCCCTGGGAGAGGGAGGGGAGCAGGGCCTGGGTCGAGTAGAGCAGCAGGAAGGTGGCCAGACCCGCTCCGAAGAGCGCCAGCTGGGTGCGGCGCAGTCCGGGGGAGCCGGGCAGATGGCGCAGGTCGGCGTCGGGAAGGTCGAGGTTGGGGAGGGCGGGGAGGGTGGTGCTGCTGGCTGGGGCTGCTTCCGCTGGCATGCTTCGAAACTAGGTCCGGGGCATTGATGCGTCCAATACATCAATGAGCGAGTATCCATACCATGAGGCATCATCGCAGCTTGGAGCCCGCATCCCTCCCAGCGGAACTGGCCGCGCTGTCGCCCAGATCACCTGCCGCGCTGCTCTCCCCGCTGCTGGCGCAGTTCGCGGCGGTCGCCCGGCAGGAGCACGTGACCCGGGCGGCGGCGGAGCTGGGCATGCCCCAGCCGACGCTGAGCCGGGCCGTGGCCCGGCTGGAGTCCGAGCTGGGCGTCGCGCTGCTCTCCCGCGAGGGACGCGCGGTCCGGCTGACCCGCGCCGGACGGGTCTTCCTCGCCTCGGTGGAACGGGCGTTGGCCGAGCTGGAGCGGGGCGTGGACGCCGCCCGCGCCGAGGCGGACCCGATGGGCGGCCGGGTCGCCTTCGGCTTCCTGCACACCATGGGGACGGAGGCGGTGCCGATGCTGCTGCGCGGCTTCCGTGCGGAGTTCCCCCGGGTGCGGTTCCAGCTGGTGCAGGACTACGGCGAGGCGATGCTGGACCGGTTGCGCGAAGGGGAGTTGGACCTGTGCCTGCTCTCGCCGCGCCCGGAGGACCCGGATCTGACGTCGCGTCGGATGGGGGAGCAGCGGCTGCGCCTGGTCGTCCCGGCGGACCACCCCCTGGCCGGACGCCGCCGGGTGCGGCTGGAGGAGTTCGCCGAGGACACCTTCGTCACCCTGGTCCCGGGCTACGGGATGCGCAGGATCACCGACAGCCTGTGGGCGGAGGCCGGGTTCACGCCACGCATCTCGTTCGAGGGCGAGGAGGCGGAGACGCTGCGCGGCCTGGTGGCCGCGGGCCTCGGCGTCGCGGTGCTGCCGCCGTCGTCGGTGCCGCGCGCGGACGTGGTGGAGCTGGCCCTGACCTCCGCCGCGGCCCGCCGCGAACTGGCCCTGGCCTGGTCGTCGGTCCGCCCGCTCCCGCCTCCTGCCGAGGCCTTCCGCGACTACGTGCTCTCCGAGAAGGACCATCTGCCGCTGCACAGTTGACCTGCTCCCCGGATGTGATCGTTCGGTGTGCAGGCCGCGACCGCTGCGACCGGCCTGTATGACGCCTCGCTACGATGCGCACGGGCGTGCGAGGAATGCGTATGGCGACCGGGGGGGCCGCGCACGTCTGTCGGTGTGTCATGACTCCCGGTTGAGCTTCGAGGAGAAGGCACCCGTGAGTTACCCGCCCTATGGCAGCGGCCCCGGGGGCAACGCGCCCCAGCCGAACAACCCGTACCAGAGCGGCTTCCCGCCGCAGGGGCAGCCTCCGCAGCAGTCGCAGCAGCAGCCGAACCCGTACAACCAGGGCCCGGCTGCGCCGCAGTCGCCCTACGGCGGGCAGCCCGCATACGGCGGCCAGCCCGCTTACGGCGGCCAGCCCGCTTACGGCGGTCAGCCGCCGTACGGTGGTGGGCAGCCGCCCTTCGGTGGCGGGCCGGGCATACCCGGCGGCGGAGTCGGTGGCTCCGGAGGCTCGGGCGGTGGCGGACCGAAGCGCTCGAAGAAGAAGCTGCTGATCACGGTGGGCATCGTGCTCGTCGTGCTGGTCGGCGGCGGCACGGCGGTCATGGCCGCCGTCGGCAAGAGCAACGCGGTCAGCACCTCGTCAGCGGGCGGGAGCAGTTGGGCTCCGCCGGCGTGGGCCACAAAGGCGAACGACATCGGCGCGGCCGATCCCAAGACCAAGGTCCAGGGCACGGTCTGGTTTGCGAAGAAAGACCCGAACAGCCTGGCCGAGTACGCCGAGAGTGTCGCCACTCCTGGATCACCGGACTATCACAAGTATCTGACTCCAGATCAGTTCTCCTCGAACTTCACCAACGCGACGGACGCCGGCACCGCCGTCGAGGACTGGGTCCAGCAGGCCGGGATGACGATCGTCTCGCAGGACGACCAGTCCGTCGTCGTCTCCACGACCTTGGGTGAGGTCGAGTCCACGCTCAAGGTCCAGGTCGACAAGTTCAAGCACGACGGCCGAGTGGACATCGCGCCCACCGGTCAGCCGCAGTACCCGTCCGACGTCAGCCAGTACGTCGCCAGCGTCACCGGTCTGACCACCTCCTCGCCGGTCTTCAGCGACTTCGTCGCCCAGTCCGGGGCGACTGCTCCCAAGAAGAAGGGCAAGCATGTCGCGGCGGCAGCAGGCAAGTACGCGCCCGCTGATGCCAGCGGCTTCAGCTCGCAGTACTGCAGTGTCTACTGGGGGCAGAAGCACTGGAACGATGCCCCGCCCGGCCCGGGTGGGCCACTGCCGATGCGGATGTGCGGTTACACCCCCGACCAACTGCGGCACGCCTACGGTGTGGCACAGAGCGGTCTGACCGGCAAGGGCGTCACGGTTGCAGTGGTGGACGCCTTCGCCTCGCCCACCATCGTGCAGGACCTCGCCCAGTACGACCAGCAGATGGGCCTGCCCCAGTTCGCGCCCGGCCAGTTCACGCAGGTGTCGCCTGCCGGGGGCTTCGACCCCAGCAGCACTCCTTCGGACGTGGAGAACTGGGCGGGTGAGGAGACGATGGACATCGAGGCCATCCACACCATGGCCCCGGACGCGAAGATCGTCTACTACGGAGCGCGCGCGGACACCGACTCCGACTTCGACAATGCGCTCGAGGATGTCGTCGCCAAGCACACCGCCAACATTGTCAGTTGCTCCTGGGGCGGCCCCGAAGCCGACAACCCACAGGAGGAATACCAGGCCGAGACCCAGATCTTCCAGCAGGGTGCCGCGGAGGGGATCGGCTTCAACTTCTCCAGCGCCGATAACGGGGACTACACGAAGTTCGCATCCGAGGCCTCCGGCAGCGCCGACCAGACCACGACCCCGGCGGTCGCCTACCCGGCCTCCAACCCGTTCGTCACCGGGGTCGGCGGAACGAGTCTCGGCATCGGCGCCAACGGCAGTTACTCCTGGGAGACCGGCTGGGGCAACTGGTACCAGCCCGTTTCCGGAAACAGCTGGGCTGCGCCCACCACCTTCATCGGCGGTGCCGGCGGCGGCAACAGCAACGTCTTCCCGGAGCCCCCGTATCAGAAGGGCGTCGTCCCGAGCTCCCTGACCACCGTGTCCACCGGCACTGCGAACCGGGAGGTGCCCGACGTCAGCATGGACGCGGACTGGGACACGGGCATCTTGATGGGCCAGACCGTAAACGGCACGATCAGCGTTGATCCCAGTTCGAGCGGGTCGGGGGGTGCAACCTTCAGCGAGAGCGGCGGCAAGTACGTTGCCTACGAGTCCGGCGGCACCAGCCTGGCCGCCCCGATGTTCTCCGGGGTCGAGGCGGATGCCCAGCAGGCGGCGGGCGGGGTGCCGGTCGGTTTCGCCGATCCCGCGCTCTACAAGATGGCCGGAACGCCTGCGCTCCACGACGTCGCCGGGGTGCCTGCCGCACTTGGACATGAGCCGGCTCAGGAGGGTTGGGACCAGAATCAGCTTCCCGAGATGATCACCATGGACTCGGACACAACGCTGAAGACCGCAGTCGGCTACGACGACATCACTGGCAACGGCAGCCCCGCGCCGGGCTTCCTGACCTGGTTCAAGGATCACCCGAACGGCTGAGCGGAAGCGCTACTTGTACGGAGGGTGCCCAGGGGTCGGGTCGTGCCGGCTGACCTGGGCGCCCTCGCCGTTTCCGGGGTGCGCGGCGGTGAACTTCGGAGTTGCATCTACGCGCGTAGGGGCTACCATCGGCAGATGGTGACCCAGACGCCCCCCAGCCCTCTTGCCACGCCTGAGCAGATCCGCCGCGCACCCAAGGTCGTCCTGCACGATCATCTCGACGGTGGCCTGCGCCCGCAGACGATCATCGAGCTCGCCGACGCCGTCGGATACGACGCTCTCCCCGAGCGGGACCTGGCCAAGCTCGGCCAGTGGTTCCGTGACGCGGCCGACTCCGGCTCGCTGGAGCGGTACCTGGAGACCTTCGCCCACACCTGCGCCGTGATGCAGACCCGCGAGGCGCTGATCCGCGTCGCCTCCGACTGCGCCGAGGACCTGGCGGCCGACGGCGTCGTCTACGCCGAGGTGCGGTACGCGCCGGAGCAGCACCTGGAGCGCGGGCTGACCCTCGACGAGGTGGTCGAGGCCGTCAACGAGGGCTTCCGCCTCGGTGAGGAGCGCGCCCGCGAGAACGGCGGCCGGATCAAGGTCGGCACCCTGCTCACCGCCATGCGCCACGCTGCCCGCTCCCGCGAGATCGCCGAGCTGGCCAACCGCTACCGCGACCACGGCGTCGTCGGCTTCGACATCGCCGGCGCCGAGGCCGGTCACCCGCCGACCCGGCACCTGGACGCGTTCGAGTACCTGGCGGGCGAGAACAACCACTTCACCATCCACGCCGGTGAGGCTTTCGGTCTGCCCTCCATCTGGGAGGCGATCCAGTGCTGCGGCGCCGACCGTCTCGGTCACGGCGTCCGCATCATCGACGACATCACCGTCAAGGACGACGGGCAGGTCGAGCTCGGCCGACTCGCCTCCTACGTCCGCGACAAGCGGATCCCGCTGGAGATGTGCCCCACCTCCAACCTGCAGACCGGCGCGGCCAGCTCCTACGCCCACCACCCGATCGGCCTGCTGCGCCGCCTCCACTTCCGCGTCACCGTCAACACGGACAACCGGCTGATGAGCGGCACCAGCATGAGCCAGGAGTTCCAGCACCTGGTGGACGCCTTCGGCTACACCCTGGACGACCTGCAGTGGTTCACCGTCAACGCGATGAAGAGCGCGTTCATCCCCTTCGACGAGCGACTGGCCATGATCAACGAGGTGATCAAGCCGGGATATGCCGCGCTCAAGGCGGAGTGGCTCTTCGTCTGAGGTCTCCTCGGCTCTCCTGAGCACCTCTGGTTCCTCACTCTTTCGAGGGATGCGGGATTTGGGGTGCGCCGCGCCTGCTGGATACGTTGGGCGGCCAGTCGGGCACCGGGAGTGACTGTCGGCGCTCGGCGGCACACGACGCAGACGACAGGACACGAGGAGACCGCTCATGAAGAAGGCCACGTTGCAGGTAGCGGGCACGACCCTGCTCGGCGCCGCGGTTGTCGCGGCCGTCGCCGGTCCGGCCGCGGCGGACCCGGTCGGCGGCGCGGCGCCGCAGCTCGGCTCGCTGACCAGCGGAGCCTCGTCGCTGACCGCTCCCAACGGCGGTCTGTCGAGCGTGACCTCGACGGCCCAGGGCCTGATCAACAACACCGCGCCGACGGTCCAGGGCGCGACGTCCTCGCTGCCGACGTCCTCCCTGCCGATCGCCACGCGCTCGATGCCGGAGCAGCGCGCGGCGGCGCCCGCGCCCCTGGGCGGCGGCCTGCCGGGCACCGACCAGTTGACGGGCGGCGTCGGCAAGGCCCTCGGCGCGCTGCACGGCCTGCCGATCCAGGCCCCGGCCATCAGCTGACGTACCGACAGTTGCTCCTTGGCCGGGCCGGGCCGGACTGGACCGGATCGGTCCGGCCAGGCGTGTCGACGTCGGCTCAGGGCCTGTCGGCTCACTGGCACCGTCGGCTCAGGGGTTCAGTCGGAGGGGAGCAGCAGCCACAGGGCCAGGTAGACGACGAACTGCGGCCCGGGCAGCAGGCAGGACAGCACGAACAGCACACGGACGGTGAGCGGGCTCAGCCCGAAGCGACGGGCGATTCCCGCGCAGACGCCGCCGAGCATGCGGTCGCCGCGGGGACGAGCGAGGGTGGCGGTCGCGGACATGGGATCACTCCTGAGGATCGGGCCCGGGCGGGTGTTTCTCCCGTTGTCCCGGGCTTCGTTTCGATACCTCAAGCCTCCCGTGCGGGAAGCCCCGTCGCGTCAGCCCCGCCGATGATCCGAACCCTGCCCGAACCCGTGCTCCGGAGGGACCTGACCTCAGGGGTTTTCTCAGGGGCGCTCTCGGGGGCGTGCTCAGGGCTGCCTCCGAGCCCCAGGCCGGAGGAGGCAGCGCGCCGTCGCAGCCAGGCCCGTCCGGCCGGGACCACGGCCAGGTGCGCCAGCGCGATTCCCAGCATGGCCAGCACGATGTCGTCGACGTTCGGCATCTTCAGACCGAGCGTGGTCTGCACGACCTCGATGGCGGTGGCGATCAGAATGCCCGTCAGCAGGGTCCGGGCGAACGAGCCGAACGCGGGCGCGTCCCGCCGTCCACCGGCGAGCGGCAGGAGCACGCCGAGCGGCGCGAGTGCGAGGACGCCGCGCAGCAGCTCCAGATAGGCCTGCGTGGTTCCGGCCGCGAGCTCCACCTTGACCGAGGCGAGCGGCGTCAGGTTGGTGTCGGCCACCCACGGGGTCGGCGTGGTGTGGACGGTGACCCAGAGCAGCACGCCCAGATGCACCGTCAGCAGCAGGAGTCCGAGCCGCCGTGCGCCCTGGTGTACGTCCACGGCTCCAAGGACGCGGTGGTGGCGCGGGTGGTTGCGCAGCGGTCAGCCGTGTGGCCCCCGTCACGCGCGAGGTGCAGTTGCCCCTCCGCGCCCCTGGGGGTGCGACTACCTGTTTCACGGTGCCTGACTGCCGTCCGCCGACGGCGAGAGGCTCAGGCAGGAGTCCAGCGACTCCGTGCTCTGGCTCGCGCTCGGCGTCGGGCTCGGTGCGGTCGTCTGCTGCGCCGCCGACGCCGCCGACGCCGCCTCCCCCGGCGGTGCCGTGGCATCGAGGCCCGGGATCAGGGCCAGCCAGGCAGAGGGGCTGGCCGACGCGGGGACCAGGAAGCTGGGGGCCGCCGGTTGTTCGGGCCCGTTCGAGGCACCGGGGGTCGGTGGGCAGGCGGTTCGGGACGCGGGCAGGCCCGCGTCGACCGGTACGGCGGTGCTGCGGATGCCGCAGCCGGTCAGCGCGAGCGCGGCGACCAGGCCGAGGACCACCGCCGCCCCCGTGCGTCGCGTCCGAGTGCTACCGCGGAGCTCCAGGCGTCGTTTCACTTCGCGTCGTCGCCTTCCTGCGTCGGCGGAGGGGTCATCGGCAGGCGCAGGGTGAAGACCGCGCCGACGCCGTCGACCGCGTTGGCCGCCGAGATCGTGCCGCCGTGGATACGGGCGTTCTCCATGGCGATGGACAGTCCGAGGCCGCTGCCCTCGGAGCGGCGGCGCGAGGCGTCCGCCTTGAAGAAGCGGTCGAAGACGTGCGGCAGCACGTCCTCGGGGATGCCGGGACCGCCGTCGGCGACCTCGACGACCAGCTCGTCGGCGACCTCGTCGACCCGGGTCCGCACCCGGACCGGCGAACCGCCGTGCTTGAGCGCGTTGCCGATCAGGTTGGCCAGCACCACGTCGATCCGGCGCGGGTCCACCGGGACCATGATGCCGCGCGGCGCGTCCAGTTCGACGGCGTCCAGCCAGGCGCGGGCGTCGATGGTGGAGGTGATCAGGTCGGCGATGTCGACCTCGTCGCGGACCACCTTCGCGGTGCCCGCGTCAAAGCGGGTGACCTCCATCAGGTTCTCCACCAGCTCGGTCAACCGCCGCGTCTCGCTGACGACCAGGCGGACGGCCGGCTCGATCATGGGGTCCAGCGAGTCGGCCTCGTCCTCCAGGATGTCGGTGACGGCCGTCATCGCGGTCAGCGGTGTGCGCAGCTCGTGCGACATGTCGGCGACGAACCGGCGGCTGGCGTGCTCGCGGGCGCTGAGGTCGGCGACCTGCTCCTCCAGTGCCGCGGCGGTGTGGTTGAACGTGCGCGAGAGCTCCGCCAGCTCGTCCTGGCCGGTCACGTCGAGGCGGGCGGCCAGATTGCCCCTGCCGAGCTGTCGCGCCGCCTCGGCCAGCCGGGCCACCGGCCGCAGCACCGTCGCCGCGGCCGCCTGCGCCAGTAGCGCCGCGCCGACCAGGGCCAGCAGGGTGGCGATGCCGAGCGACCAGGCCAGCGAGTCCATGTCGCGGCGCTCGTCGTCCAGCGACTTGAACATGTAGGCGGTCGGTCCGTCGGGCAGCACCCTGGTGCCGCCGATCAGGTAGGGGACGCCGTCGATGCTGACCCGCTGCCAGAACAGGTGGTACTGGTTCGGCGCGGTGGTGCACCGCACGCAGGGTGTGTCGACCTGCTGCTGCAGCGCGGTCGGCACGGTCGTCGGGGAGAACTGCGGGTTCGAGCTGACGGCGCAGCTCGGCGAGGTGAGCAGCACGTCGTAGCGGAGGCCGGTGGCGGCCACCGCGTCGGCGGTGTACTGCAGCTGCGCGCAGTTCGGGTCCAGCGGCAGCGCGGTGATGTTGCGGTCCAGCGACGCCCGGAAGTCCGCCAGCGCGGTGTCCTGGGTGCGCTTGAGCACGGCGTCCCGGTTGAGCCAGTACGCGATGCCGGACGACGACACCGCTGCGGCCAGGGCGACCAGGGCGAAGACGGCGACCATCCGTATCCGCAGCGAGGTCAGCCGGAGGCGCCGGGCCAGCCAGCTCGCGCGCGGATGCGCGGGACGCGGCTCGTCGCCGGTCCCGGTGCGGGTGCCGGTCGTGGTCCCGGTACCGGTTCTGGACCCGGCACGGCCGCTGCCGCGCTCGGAGGGCCCGGAATGCCCGGACCGCCCGGTCTGCTCGGACTGGTCAGGTGGCTCAGGGTGCCGGGTGTGCTCGTCGCTGGTGCTCATCGTCACGCGGGAACGTCCAGGCGGTAGCCCACGCCGCGCACCGTGCGGATCAGCGTCGGGGCGGACGGGACGTCCTCGACCTTGGCGCGCAGCCGCTGGACGCAGGCGTCGACCAGGCGGGAGTCGCCCAGGTAGTCGTGCTCCCAGACCAGTCGCAGCAGCTGCTGGCGCGAGAGCGCCTGGCCGGGACGACGGCTGAGCTCCAGCAGCAGCCGCAGTTCGGTCGGGGTCAGCTGGAGTTCGGAGCCGGCCTTGGTGACGATCATCGCGTTGCGGTCGATGACCACGTCGCCGAAGGCCGCCGAGTCCGAGCTCTCCCGCTCGCCACGCCGCAGTACCGCCCGGATCCGGGCGTCCAGCACCCTCGGCTGGACCGGCTTGACGACGTAGTCGTCCGCGCCCGACTCCAGGCCGACGACCACGTCGATGTCGTCCGAGCGCGCGGTCAGCAGGATGATCGGCAGCTGGTCGGTGCGACGGATGCGCCGGCACACCTCGAAGCCGTCGATGCCGGGCAGCATCACGTCCAGCACGATCAGGTCCGGTCGCTGCTCCTTGAACAGGCGCAGCCCGTCCTCGCCGGACGCGGCGGCCGAGATGCGGTGGCCTTGCCGGGTCAGCGCGAGTTCGAGACCGGTGCGGATCGCATCGTCGTCCTCGATGAGCAACAGGTGAGACACGCGGTTCATTGTGGCCTACCGGACGGGGGTGGATCGAGCCTGTGCGAGGAGGCTCCCGGCCGCTCCGTCCCGGAACAGGACCTTCGACCCGTGCTCTGTTGCACGCCTGTGACAGTCGGCGGACAGCGCGATGACGACCCCTTGGCAGGATTTTCGGTGTCGGGAGGAACACCGGGGGCCCGACACCGCAACGGACGCACCACTGGACACCGAGGGAGCACACGATGAACGCAGTCATCGAGGCCCACGCCGACAAGGCCGCCGCGACCCTGCCTCAGCCGCTGTACGCGCTCCGCTCTGTTCCTGGTGTCGGACGCCAGGGAGCCGCGAACGGTTCCACGGGTCACACCGACCCGTTCGAAGCGGCCTCCAGCCGCACCGACGAGTTCACCGCCTACGTGCAGGAGCGCCGAGCCTCCCTCTACGCGACGGCCTACCACCTGACCGGTGACCGCTTCGCCGCCGAGGACCTGCTGCAGAGCGCGCTCTTCAGCACCTACCGGGCCTGGGACCGGATCTCCGACAAGGCCGCGGTCGGCGGCTACATGCGCCGCACCATGACCAACCTGCACATCTCGGCCTGGCGCCGGCGCAAGGTCAACGAGTACCCGACCGAGGAGATGCCGGAGCCCGCGGGCTTCGCCGACACCGACGCGATGGGCGGCACCGAGCTCCGCGCCGTGCTGTGGCAGGCGCTGGCGAAGCTGCCGGAGAACCAGCGCACCATGCTGGTCCTGCGGTACTACGAGGGCAAGACGGACCCGGAGATCGCCGACGTGCTGGGGATCAGCGTCGGCACGGTCAAGAGCAGCATCTGGCGCGCGCTGCGTCGCCTCCGCGAGGACGAGAGCCTGGCCGCCGCAGACGGTGACCTGGGCCACGCCTTCGGCGAGCTGGTCGCCTGAGAGAGCTTTTCTGAGGGGGGGTGCTGCGGGTACGGGGGTAGCCCGCAGCGGCAAAAGGCCTGGAATCGGCGTTGGGGGACGCCGGGTCCAGGCCTTTTGCCGTGTGCCGGGCTTTCTGTGTCCTACGGCTTTGTCCCACGCGGCTTTGTCCTGCGCGGCTGCGTCCTACGCCGCCGTGGGCTGGACCGGTAGCGCCTCGCGCCCCTTGGCGCTGACGCGCTGCAGCGCCTCGCGGCCGTTGCACGGAACCGCGCCGAGATCCTTCTGCCGCGTGACGACCGCGCGCTCCGCGCGCATCAGGCGGTAACCGCGACGGAGCAGGTACGGGACGGACTTCCGCGCCTCGCGGACGTCGCGGAGGAAGCGGCGGTACGCCGTGGTCAGCGCGTGGTTGCGCAGGCAGATCGCGTCGGCGAGCAGCCCCTCCGCCTCGCAGGCGCGGACGATCTCCGCGGCGAAGATGCCCTCGGCGAGGAAGACAGGAGAGTCGATCGTCAGCGTGCGCGCGTCGACGCGGCCGTTCGCCGGGATCGAGTAGACGGGGACCTCGGTCGTGCCGGTCCCGCACAGCGCGCGGATCGCCGCGACCGCCTGGTCGAAGTGCCAGGACCGCGGGTCGTCCCAGTCGACGCTGTCGTCATGGAGCCGGGGCAGGGTCGGGTCGTCGCCGTCCTTGTAGAAGTCGTCGAGCTGGAGCACCGGGAGACCGGCGCGCTCGGCCAGCGTGGACTTGCCGGAACCGGACGGGCCGCAGAGCAGGATGACGCGGGCCGGAGAAGGGTTCACGGAAGAGGTAGCCACGGGACACCAGTGTGACATCCGCAGATAAAGAAGCGGGCACGAAAGAGCGGGCACGTGCTCACGGCGAGAGAGCACGTGCCCGCGTCAGTGTGGGGAGGGTCACATCCCCATCGGGTGCCAGACCGTCTTGGTCTCCAGGAAGGTCAGCAGCCGATCCGTCCCGGGGGCCGTCGTCCAGTCGAACGAGGCGTCCGCCGGGCGCAGGATCCGCTTGAGCGTGTCCGCCGCCGCGACCTCCAGCTCCTTGGCCGAGGCCGGGCCCTCGTCCGCGACGACGCCCGCCAGTTCGAGCGCGTTGACGTCGGCGTGGGAGGCCAGCGTCGGGGCGATGTCCTCGGTGCGGCCGGAGATCAGGTTGACCACGCCGCCCGGCAGGTCGGAGGTGGCCAGCACCTCGCCCAGCGAGAGACCCGGCAGCGGTGCGTTCGGGGCCAGCGCCACGACCGCGGTGTTGCCTGTGGCGATGACCGGGGCCAGCACCGAGACGAGGCCCAACAGCGAGAAGCCGTTGCCGCCCTGCGGAGCGACGACGCCGACGACGCCCGTCGGCTCCGGGGTGGACAGGTTGAAGTACGGACCGGCGACCGGGTTGGCGTTGCCGACGATCTGGGCGACCTTGTCGGTCCAGCCCGCGTACCAGACCAGGCGGTCGACGGCGGCGTCGACCAGCGGCGCGGCCTTCTTCGCGCTCAGGCCCTCCGACACCGCGACCTCCGCGGTGTACTGCTCGCGGCGGCCCTGGAGCATCTCGGCGGCGCGGTAGAGGATCTGGCCGCGGTTGTACGCGGTCGCGCCCGACCAGCCGCCGAAGGCCTTGCGCGCGGCGGAGACCGCGTCGCGGGTGTCCTTGCGGGTGCCCTGGGGGGCGTTGGCGAGCCACTCGCCGGTCTTGCGGTCGGTCACCTCGTACACCCGTCCGCTCTCGGAGCGCGGGAACTTGCCGCCGACGAAGAGCTTGTAAGTCTTGTAGACGTCAAGGCGGAGTGCCGTCGTGGGCTCAGACATCGAGGTAGGCCTCCAGACCGTGGCGACCGCCTTCGCGGCCGTAGCCCGACTCCTTGTAGCCGCCGAAGGGCGAGGTCGGGTCGAACTTGTTGAAGGTGTTGGACCACACCACACCGGCCCGCAGCTTGCTCGCCATCCACAGGATGCGCGAGCCCTTCTCGGTCCAGATGCCGGCCGACAGCCCGTACGGGGTGTTGTTGGCCTTGGCGACGGCCTCCTCCGGCGTGCGGAAGGTCAGCACGGACAGGACCGGGCCGAAGATCTCCTCGCGGGCGATCCGGTGGGTGGCGGAGACGTTGCTGAAGACCGTCGGCGCGAACCAGTAGCCGGAGGAGGGCAGTTCGCACGCCGGGGACCAGCGCTCGGCGCCCTCCGCCTCGCCCGCCGCGGTCAGCTCCTGGATCCGCGCAAGCTGCGCGGCGGAGTTGATCGCGCCGATGTCGGTGTTCTTGTCCAGCGGGTCGCCGACGCGCAGCGTCGACATCCGGCGCTTGAGGGCGTCGAGCACCTCGTCGTGGACCGACTCCTGGACCAGCAGCCGCGAGCCCGCGCAGCAGACGTGGCCCTGGTTGAAGAAGATGCCGTCGACGATGCCCTCGACCGCCTGGTCGATCGGCGCGTCGTCGAAGACGATGTTGGCCGCCTTGCCGCCCAGCTCCAGCGAGAGCTTCTTGCGGGTGCCGGCCAGCGTGCGGGCGATGGCGCGGCCGACCTCGGTCGAGCCGGTGAAGGCGACCTTGTCGACGTCCGGGTGCGCGGTCAGCGCGGCGCCGGTGCGGCCGTCGCCGGTGACGATGTTGACGACGCCCTTGGGCAGGCCCGCCTGACGGCAGATCTCCGCGAAGCGCAGGGCGGTCAGCGGGGTGGTCTCGGCGGGCTTGAGGACGACCGTGTTGCCGGTGGCGAGCGCCGGGGCGATCTTCCAGGCCAGCATCAGCAGCGGGAAGTTCCACGGGATGACCTGGGCGGCCACGCCCACCGGGCGCGGGTCGGCACCGTAGCCGGCGAACTCCAGCTTGTCGGCCCAGCCCGCGTAGTAGAAGAAGTGCGCGGCGACCAGCGGCAGGTCGACGTCGCGGGTCTCCTTGATCGGCTTGCCGTTGTCGATCGACTCGAGCACGGCCAGCTCGCGGGAGCGCTCCTGGATGATCCGGGCGATGCGGAACAGGAACTTGCCGCGCTCGCCGCCCGGCAGGGCGGACCACGAGGTGAAGGCCCTGCGGGCGGCGGCGACCGCCCGGTCCACGTCGGCCTCGGTGCCCTGCGCGAACTCGGCGAGGACCTCCTCGGTGGAGGGGTCGACGGTCTTCAGCGCCTCGGAGCCGGTGGAGTCGACGAACCCGCCGTCGATGAAGTGCCCGTACGTCGAGGCGATGTCACCCGCGGCGGCGCGCGACTCGGGCGCGGGGGCGTACTCGAACAGTGCCATGGTGATCAGTCCACCGTCACGTAGTCGGGACCGGAGTAACGGCCCGTGGAGAGCTTCTGCCGCTGCATGAGCAGGTCGTTCAGCAGGCTGGAGGCGCCGAACCGGAACCAGTCCGGGCTCAGCCAGTCGTCACCGAGGATCTCGTTCACCATGACCAGGTACTTCATGGCGTCCTTGGTGGTGCGGATACCCCCGGCCGGCTTCACACCCACCTGCACGCCGGTGGCCTCGCGGAAGTCGCGTACGGCCTCCATCAGTACGAGGGTGTTGGCCGGGGTCGCGTTGACGGCGACCTTGCCGGTGGAGGTCTTGATGAAGTGGGCGCCCGCCAGCATCGCCAGCCAGGAGGCGCGGCGGATGTTGTCGTAGGTGACCAGCTCGCCGGTCTCGAAGATCACCTTGAGGTGGGCGGAGGTCCCGTCCGGGCGCTCGCAGGCCTTCTTGATCTCGGTGATGGTCTCGAAGACCTCCGAATACCGGCCGGAGAGGAAGGCTCCCCGGTCGATGACCATGTCGATCTCGTCGGCCCCGGCGGCGACGGCCTCGGCGGTGTCGGCCAGCTTGACCGGCAGCCCGGCCCGGCCGGAGGGGAAGGCGGTGGCGACGGCGGCGACGTTGACCGGCGCGCCGCCGAGGGCCTCCTTGGCGAAGGGGACCATGTCCGGGTAGACGCAGACGGCCGCGGTGTGCGGGACGTCCGGGTTCCCGGGGTCGGGGGATTGGGCCTTCTGGCAGAGCGACCGGACCTTGCCAGGGGTGTCGGCACCCTCCAGCGTGGTCAGATCGATCATGGAGATGGCCAGATCGATGGCGTAGGCCTTGGCGGAGGTCTTGATCGACCGCGTGCCGAGCCCGGCGGCGCGCGCCTGCAGGCCGACGGCGTCGACGCCGGGCAGCCCGTGCAGGAAGCGACGCAGGGACGCCTCGGAGGAGGCGATCTCGGCCAGGCTGTTCCTGGAGGCCGATCCGCTGGCGGAGGGGGAGGATGACGACATACTCACCAGCGCAGCATATCTACACGCGTAGCGTTTCGTCAGGGGGGCGTCCGTGTGAAGTGCGTCGGGTCTCGGTGCTTGACGCGCGTTGCGCCCGATGCCATACCGAAACCCCACTGCACGTGGTGTCGGCGCCAACCTGGGGCAGAATCGGTGACCATGAGCGACACCCCGGGCGGCGACAAGCCCACCTCCTCCGGCAGCGACGACGACGTCCCTGTCTACAGCGACAAGGTCTACCGCTCCGTTTCGGGCGTGGCGGGCGGCGTGTTCCTGCTGGCGCTGCTGATCTCGCTGAGCATCGACGCGATGGTGCAGGGCTCCGGCCGCGCCCCGATCACGGCTGCCGCCGTCCTGGTGGCGGCGGTCCCGCTGATCGCCGCGTTCACCCTCTGGCCGCAGGTCCGCTCGGGGGAGAAGCGGCTGCTGGTCCGCAACCCGTTCCGGACGATCGACGCCCCGTGGGGCACGGTCGAGTCGCTGACCGCCGCGCTCTCGGTCGAACTGCGCGCGGGCGGACGGAAGTTCGTGGTGTGGGCGCTCCCGGTCTCGATGCGGCAGCGCAAGCGCGCCAACAAGCAGGCGATGCTCGCCGCGGGCGACCGTTCGATCACCGGGGGCGGCGCGTCGCGCCGCGACTCGGGCAGGCTCGGCTTCGGTCTGATGGGCGGAGGGGGCCGCGATTCCCGTGGCGGCGGCTTCGGCCGCCCGGCCGAGGACACCGGCCCGACCCAGGCGTGGGCGGACAAGGCGGTCGTCGAGCTCAACGAGCGCGCCGAGATGTTCCGCGCGGAGCGCGGCGCGGTCGCGGACGAGGGCGCACCCGCGGTGACGGGCCAGGTGAAGGTGACCTGGACCTGGCCGATCGTCGCTCCGCTGGCGGTGGGGATCATCGCCCTGATCGTCATCCTGGCGACGGGCTGACGCTTTTCGGTACGGGTGACCGGTTCTGGTTGTTGCAGGCCGGGGAAGTTGCAGCACGCTGGGGGCGTGGGGAACTGCGCGAGACACCACCCCGTGCGGATGGCCCTGCGCGTTCGGGGACTTACCGCGTTGGGTGGCTTGTCGCGCAGTTCCCCGCGCCCCCAGCGTGCTGCAACTGCCTGTCGGAGCAAGAGTGGTCGGCCCTGCATTGTCGGCAGCGCAGTTCCCCGCGCCCCGGATCGTGCAACTGCCTGTGGGAGCGCGTCAGGGCGTAAGGAGGAACGCCGCTTCCAGCGCGGCCAGTTCCGCGTCCGTCACGCCGTGCGCACGCACGTACGCGCGGGCCTCGCCGTGGCGTTCGCGCATGCGCGCGAAGAACGCGGAGAGGAGGTCGCGGGAGATCGCGCGGCTGCGCCGCTCCACGCCGAACTCGTCGACGTAGAGGACCGGCCCCTGGTCGAGGCCCAGCGCGGAGTTCGAGACGAAATAGTGGTCGAGGATCTCCGCGTCGGAGACGCCCAGCGCGGACTGGAGGGTGGCCACCGTGATGCCCGTGCGGTCCTTGCCGACCGCGCAGTGGAGCAGCGCGGGCAGCGCGCCCGGGCGCGCCAACGCGCTCAGGGACCGGGCGATCGCCGGGCCCGCCGTCTCCGCCATGAACGCGTAGAGGCCTTCGAGGGACTCGCGTCCGGCCTCCGCGTCGCGCTCCTCGTTGTCGCGCTCTGCGGCGATCTCCTCCGCGGTGGCCTCGCGCGGCGGGAAGGTCGGCAGGTGGAGGACGGCGACGTCCGCGCCGAGCGCGCGGTCGGGCCAGACGTCGAGTTCGGGCTGCGAGCGCAGGTCGATCACCGTGCGCAGGCCCAGCTCGGCGAGGTGGCGGGTACCGTCCTCGGTGATCTCGTGCAGGGAGCCCGAGCGGTAGAGGAGGCCGGACGCCAGCTGCGCGCCCGACGTCGTCGGCAGGTCCCCGGCGTCGCGGAAGTTGCGGACGCCGGGGACCGGGATCAGTTCCACACCAGATATCGACACCCCGACAGCATGGCAGAGAGTCCCTGGTGGCTGACCTGGTGGCTGACCTGGCGGGTGATCAGATCCCTGCGGCCGTGGCCAGATCCGACTTCAGGCGGGCCAGCAGCTCCGTCGCGCGCTCGCGTGCCGCACCGAGTTCGGCGCGGGAGGAGACCGGGACGACGACCTCCAGGTAGCACTTGAGCTTCGGCTCGGTGCCGGACGGTCGGACCACGATCCGTGCGCCGCGGACGGCCTCGCCGCTCAGGTGGTAGCGGAGCCCGTCGGTGGGCGGGAGCTTGTCCGAGCCCGCCTCCAGGTCCTCCGCGGAGTCGACGTGGAGGCCCGCCAGTTCGGTCGGCGGGTGCTGACGCAGTCGGGCCATCGCGTCGGCGATCAGGCGCAGGTCGGCGACGCGGACCGAGAGCTGGTCGGTGGCGTGCAGGCCGTGGGTGGCCGCCAGGTCGTCGAGGAGGTCCTGCAGGGTGCGGCCCTGGGACTTGAGCGTGGCGGCCAGTTCGGCCATCAGCAGCGCCGCGCTGACGCCGTCCTTGTCGCGGACGGCCTCCGGGTCGACGCAATAGCCGAGCGCCTCCTCGTAGCCGAAGCGCAGACCGTCCACGCGCGAGAGCCACTTGAAGCCGGTGAGGGTCTCCTCGTAGCCGAGGCCCGCCGCCTCGGCGATCCGGCCGAGCAGCGAGGAGGAGACGATCGTGGTCGCGAAGGTGCCCTTGGCCTGCTTGGACACGAGGTGCGCGGCGAGCAGCGCGCCGACCTCGTCGCCCCGGAGCATCCGCCAGCCGCTGCCGTCGGCCGCGTCCGGGTCGGCGACGGCGACCGCGAGGCGGTCCGCGTCGGGGTCGTTGGCCAGGATCAGGTCCGGCTGGTGCTCGGCCGCGGCGGCGAAGGAGAGGTCCATCGCGCCCGGCTCCTCCGGGTTGGGGAAGGAGACGGTCGGGAACTCCGGGTCCGGGGCGCCCTGCGCGGCGACCACGGTCGGCGCGGGGAAGCCGGCGCGCTCGAACGCGGCCAGCAGCGTGCCGCGGCCGACGCCGTGCATCGGCGTGTAGACGACGGAGAGGTCGCGCGGCGCGTGCGGGTCCACCACGGAGGCGACCCGGGCCAGGTACGGCTCCAGCACGTCGGCCTCGCTGAGCACCTCCCAGCCCTCCACCGCCAGCGGCACCTCGTCCAGCGAGCCGACCTTGGCGATCTCCGCGGCGATGCCCGCGTCGTGTGGGGGCACGATCTGCGAGCCGCCGAAGTCGCCGCCCAGGTACACCTTGTAGCCGTTGTCGCGCGGCGGGTTGTGGCTGGCCGTGACGGCGACGCCGGCCGCCGCGCCGAAGTGGCGGACCGCGAAGGCGAGCACCGGCGTCGGCAGCGGACCCGGCAGCAGCGCGGCCTTGAGTCCCTGGGCGACCATCACAGCGGCGGTGTCGCGGGCGAAGACGTCGGAGTTGTGGCGGGCGTCGTAGCCGACGACGACCAGTCCGGTGGCGGACCGCTGCTTGAGGTACGCGGCCAGGCCCATCGCAGCGCGGATCACCACGGCGCGGTTCATCCGCATCGGTCCGGCGCCCATCTCGCCGCGCAGCCCGGCGGTGCCGAACTGCAGCGTGCCGCTGAAGCGTTCGGACAGGTCGGACCAGGCGGCGGTACACGCCTCGTCCGGACCCCCCTCGGTGGCGGCGAGGAGACCGGCGAGTTCGTCGCGGGTGGCCGGGTCGGGGTCCTCCGCGAGCCAGGTCCGGGCCCGGTGGAGCAGATCGTCGCCGGAGTTGACCTGATGGGCAGTCATCGCGTCACGTCCTCATTGCCTGTTGCCGTTGCGTGGAGTGGAGAATTCGGCCGTACAAAAAGCATGGCACCCGGGGCGGAAACCGTCGGATGCCATGCTGTGCGAGTTGCGGGTGGTCTGCCCGTGGGGGCTGACGGGGCTCGGAACGAGGGCCCGATCGGCGGCTCAGATCCGCTCGAGGACCTTGCCGAGCAGCGCGCCCATCCGGGTGGCCGAGGTGCGACCGGCTTCGAGAACTTCCTCGTGGTTGAGCGGCTCGCCCGTCATGCCCGCGGCCAGGTTGGTGACCAGCGAGAGGCCGAGCACCTCGGCGCCCGCGTCGCGGGCGGCGATCGCCTCCAGCGTCGTCGACATGCCGACCAGGTCGCCGCCGATGGCACGGACCATGGCGATCTCGGCCGGGGTCTCGTACTGCGGGCCGCGGAACTGGACGTAGACGCCCTCCTCCAGGGTGGGGTCGACCTCCTTGCAGAGCGCGCGCAGGCGGGCGGAGTAGAGGTCGGTCAGGTCCACGAAGTTGGCGCCGAGCAGCGGGGACGCGCCGGTCAGGTTGATGTGGTCGCTGATCAGGACGGGCTGACCCGGCTGGAAGCCCTGACGCAGACCGCCGCAGCCGTTGGTCAGCACGACCGTGCGGCACCCGGCGGCGACGGCGGTGCGTACGCCGTGGGCGACGGCGGCGACGCCGTGGCCCTCGTAGTAGTGGGTGCGGCCGAGGAAGACCAGGGCGCGCTTGTCGCCGATCTTGATCGACCGGATCTTGCCGGCGTGCCCGGCGACGGCGGGCGGCGGGAAGCCGGGCAGCTCGGTGATGGGGAACTCGAACTCGGGCTCGCCCAGCTCGTCAGCGGCGGGGACCCAGCCGGAGCCCATCACCAGGGCGACGTCGTGCGCCACCCCACCGGTCAACTCGCGCAGCCGGGAGGCTGCGGCCTTCGCGGCATCGTACGGGTTGACGGGGTTCGTGCCGGCGTCCGGCTGCGGGGAAGCGTTCACGCAAGTGAGGATATCTGTTTTCTCCTACGCGCGTAGAGCACGAAAGGATGACATTTGCGTGGACGTGTCGCGGGTGCTTTTGGAGCTTCCTCCAGATGAGATGCGAGGGACGTTCGCAACGTCCCACCTGCTCATGCGCGTCAGCAGGGGCGCTTGCGGACGTCCATCACGTAGTCGTGGGGCGCGCCCGCGCTCTCCGCCGCGTCGGCGATCAGGCCGAGGTAGCGGGCGCTGGGCAGGCCGCCCTCGTAGTCGTTGAGGATGTACGTCCACGCCGTGACGTCCCCGTCGAGGGTGTGCACGCGCACCCGCAGCTTGCGGTAGAAGCCCAGCGGGACGCCCTCCCAGCGGTCGAGGCCCGGTTCGTCCATGGGGGCGATGTCGTAGAGGGCGACAAAGACCTGCTCCTTCTCGTCCTCCACGACGGTGGCGATCGAGCCTTCCCAGCCGAACTGCTCGCCGCCGAAGGTGAGCCGCCAGCCGTCGAGCCAGCCCGTGCCGCGGAGCGGCGAATGCGGCGCACGGCGGCTCATCTGCCGCGCGTCGAGGTTGCTGGCGTACGCGGCATAGAGCGTCATGCGGCATAGCGTACGTGAGCCTGGCCACGCCGGGTCGAGGCGTGTGTCACTGCCGGATGAATGTGCGGGAGAATGGGGCACGTGACTCGGATTGTGATCATCGGTGGCGGACCTGGCGGCTATGAGGCGGCGCTTGTCGCCTCGCAACTCGGCGCGGAGGTGACCATCGTCGATCGCGACGGCCTCGGCGGGGCCGCCGTGCTGACCGACTGTGTGCCATCCAAGACGCTGATCGCGACTGCCGAGGTGATGACCACCTTCGACAGCTCGTACGAGGAACTCGGCATCGTCGTCCGTGACGACGCCAGCGGCGGGGCTCCGGCGGATCGTTTCATCAGCGTCGACCTCGGCAAGGTCAACCGACGCGTCAAGCGGCTCGCCGTCGCGCAGTCGCACGACATCACCCAGTCCGTCACCCGTGCCGGAGTCACCGTGGTGCGCGGCCACGGCCGTCTGGAGGGCGGCCAGGCGCTGGACGGTTCGCGTGCGGTCATCGTGGACCTGGTCGACGGAGGCAGCCAGGAACTGCGCGCCGACGTCGTGCTCCTCGCCACCGGTACCCACCCGCGCGAGCTGCCGGACGCCCGCCCGGACGGCGAGCGCATCCTGACCTGGACCCAGGTCTACAACCTGGAGGAGCTTCCCGAGGAGCTCATCGTGGTCGGTTCCGGTGTCACCGGCGCCGAGTTCGCCGGCGCGTACCAGGCGCTCGGCTCCAAGGTCACCCTGGTCTCCAGCCGCGACCGCGTGCTGCCGGGTGAGGACCCGGATGCCGCGACCGTGCTGGAGGACGTCTTCCGCCGCCGCGGCATGAACGTGATGAGCCGCTCGCGCGCCGAGTCCGCGCGCCGGGTGGGCGACAAGGTCGAGGTGACCCTCGCCGACGGCCGGGTGATCACCGGCTCGCACTGTCTGATGGCGGTCGGCTCGATCCCCAACTCCGAGGGCCTGGGCCTGGAAGCCGCGAGCGTGAAGACCAGCGACTCCGGCCACATCAAGGTCGACCGGGTCTCCCGTACCTCCGCTCCCGGCGTCTACGCGGCCGGTGACGTGACCGGCGTGCTGCCGCTGGCGTCCGTCGCGGCGATGCAGGGCCGGATCGCGATGTACCACGCGCTCGGCGACGCGGTCGCGCCGCTGAACCTGAAGACCGTCTCCTCCAACGTCTTCACCGACCCCGAGATCGCCACCGTCGGTTACAGCGCGGCGGACGTGGAGTGCGGGAAGATGGACGCCGTCTGCGTGAAGCTGCCGCTGCGCAGCAACCCGCGCGCCAAGATGCAGGGCATCCGCGACGGTTTCGTGAAGCTGTTCTGCCGTCCCGGCACCGGCATCGTGGTCGGCGGCGCGGTGGTCGCGCCGCGCGCGAGCGAGCTGATCCACCCGATTTCGTTGGCCGTCGACCTCAACCTGACGGTGGAGCAGGTCGCCAACGCGTTCACGGTCTACCCGTCGGTCTCCGGCTCCATCGCCGAGGCCGCGCGCCAGCTGCACGTCCGGAAGCGGAGCGGGCAGCACAACTGACGGCGCGTGAGGGGAGCGCGGACCCGCAGCGGAGCGGCGCACAGTGTAGAGGTGTGCGCCGCTCCGCTGCGGGCGTTTTGAGCAAGTAGGCGCAATCGCCTGAAAGCTAACGGTCGTGCACGTTACCGTCTGTTTCGTGTTCGCAGCAGAACGTCGTCAGTTGATCCTCGAAATGGTGCGCGCAAACGGAGCGGTGTCGCTCCGGGAGCTCGCCCGCGTCGTCCAGACCTCAGAGGTGACCGTACGCCGAGACGTACGCGCCTTGGAGGCCGAGGGCCTGCTCGACCGCCGGCACGGGGGCGCGGTGCTCCCCGGCGGATTCTCCCGAGAGCCCGGATACCCGCAGAAGACGCATCTCGCCGCCGCCGAGAAGAGCGCCATCGCCGACCTCGCCGCGACCATGGTCGCCGAGGGCGACGCCATCGTCGTCGGCGCCGGCACGACCACCCAGGAGCTGGCCCGTCGCCTCGCCCGGGTCCCCGGTCTGACCGTCGTCACCAACTCGCTCCTGGTCGCCCAGGCGCTCGCCCATGCCAACCGCGTCGAGGTGGTGATGACGGGCGGGACGCTGCGCGGGTCCAACTACGCCTTGGTAGGCAGCGGCGCGGAGCAGTCCCTGCAGGGGCTGCGGGTCGCCCGTGCGTTCATCTCCGGCAGCGGGCTGAGCGCGGAGCGGGGTCTGTCGACCACCAACATGCTGTCGGCGTCCGTGGACCGGGCGCTGGTCAACGCGGCGGCGGAGGTGGTGGTCCTGGCGGACCACGGCAAGCTCGGCAACGACACCATGTTCCAGACGGTGCCGAGCGAGGCGATCACGCATCTGGTCACCGACGAGCAGGCCACGCTGGGTGAGCCTGCGGCCCGCGAGCTGGACGCTCTCGCGGACTGCGGTGTCCAGGTCCACGTCGCGCCGATGGCTCCGCCGAGCACCTACCCCACCCCGCAGGACGCTCCGCGCAGGCCGGCCAGCTTTCCCGGCCAGCGGCGCGCGCCCGTGCCGGTAGCCTCCGGCAGGCGGTGAGGTTCCTTTGGGCAAGAGGGGAGTTGCACTGTCTGGGGGCGCGGGGAACTGCGCGACGAGCCACCCCGGGTGGTAGGCCGCCGAACGTGCAGGGCCATCCGCACAGGGTGGTTGCTCGCGCAGTTCCCCGCGCCCCCAGACAGTGCAACTAGCTGTTGTCCGGCTTCCTCAACGCCATGCGCCGGGCGATCACCGTACAGGCCATCAACTGCACCTGGTGGAACAGCATCAGCGGCAGCACCATCACGCTCACCGACGACGCCGGGAACAGCACCGCCGCCATCGGCAGCCCGCTTGCCAGGCTCTTCTTGCTGCCGCAGAAGATGAGCACGATCCGGTCCGCGCGGGCGAAGCCCAGCCGCTTGCCGGCCACCGAGGTGACGCCCAGGACCGCGAAGAGGACGGCCAGGCAGACGCCGAGCAGCAGCGCCAGCCTGATCACGGAGAGGCTGCTCCAGACGCCGCTGACCATGCCCTCGCTGAACGCGCTGTAGACGACCAGCAGGATCGAGCCCCGGTCGACCAGCGTCAACGCGGGCTTGTGACGGGATATCCACGCCGCGATCCAGCGGCGTGAGAACTGGCCCAGCAGGAACGGCAACAGCAGCTGCAACAGCAGGTCGACCGCCGAGCCCGCGTCGATCCGTGCGCTGCCGCCGAGGACGATCGCGGCCAGCAGCGGCGTCAGCACGATGCCGATCAGGCTGCTGAACGACGCCGCACAGACCGCCGCTGCGACGTTGCCGCCCGCGATCGAGGTGAAGGCTATGGACGACTGGACCGTCGACGGCAGCAGCGTCAGGAAGAGCACGCCCTTGGCCAGGGACGCGCCCAGGACCGGCGTGGTGAGCCACTGCGCCGCGAGGCCCAGCAGCGGGAAGAGGGCGAAGGTCGACAGCAGGATGGTCAGGTGCAGTCGCCACTGCTTGGCCCCGTCCAGTGCGGCCTTCGGGGAGAGGCGCGCGCCGTAGAGGAAGAACAGCAGGCCGATCGCGACCTCGGTCGCGTCTGAGACGGCGTGTGCCGCCTGTCCGCGCGCGGGGAGGAGCGCGGCGAGGCCGACGGTGGCCAGGATGGCCATCAGATATGGATCGACGCCCACCCGGCCCAGCGTGTTGCGCAGGGCCGTGATGGACGTCGTCCGGTCGTTCAGGTCATTCATACGTGCGGGTCGTGCCGTGATCCAGGGATCGCGGACGTCAGTCCTTGATCTCGCAGATGGCGGCGCCGGAGGTGACGGTGGCGCCGACCTCGGCGGTGATGCCGACGACGGTTCCGGACTTGTGGGCGTTGAGGGGCTGTTCCATCTTCATGGCCTCGAGGACGACGACGAGGTCGCCTTCGGCGACGGTCTGGCCCTCCTCGACGGCGACCTTGACGATGGTGCCCTGCATCGGGGAGGCGAGGGTGTCGCCGGAGACGGCGGAGCCGCCCTTGCCCGCGACCGCGCGGCGCTTGGCCTTGCCGCCGCCCGCGGCCTTCGCGGCCGGGCCGGAGGAGACGCCAAGCCCGGCGGGGAGGGAGACCTCGATGCGCTTGCCGCCGACCTCGACCACGACGGTCTCGCGGCCGCCGTCCTCGTCGTTCTCACCCGCGCCCGCACCGGTGAACGGCGGGATGGTGTTGTCGAACTCGGTCTCGATCCAGCGGGTGAAGACCTGGAACGGGGCGTCGCTGCCGCCCAGCTCGGGTGCGAAGGCCGGGTCGGCGACCACCGCGCGGTGGAACGGGATGGCGGTGGCCATGCCCTCTACCTGGAACTCGGCCAGGGCGCGGGCGGCGCGTTGCAGGGCCTGCTTGCGGGTGGCGCCGGTGACGACCAGCTTGGCCAGCAGGGAGTCCCAGGCCGGGCCGATCACGGAGCCGGTCTCCACGCCGGAGTCCAGGCGGACGCCGGGGCCGGACGGCGGGGCGAACAGCGTCACCGTGCCGGGGGCCGGGAGGAAGCCTCGGCCCGGGTCCTCGCCGTTGATGCGGAACTCGAAGGAGTGACCGCGCAGCTCGGGGTCGTCGTAGCCGAGTTCCTCGCCGTCGGCGATGCGGAACATCTCGCGGACCAGGTCGATGCCGGTGACCTCTTCGGAGACCGGGTGCTCGACCTGGAGGCGGGTGTTGACCTCGAGGAAGGAGATGGTGCCGTCGTTGGCGACCAGGAACTCGCAGGTTCCGGCGCCGACGTAGCCGGCCTCCTTGAGGATCGCCTTCGAGGCGGCGTAGAGCTGGGTGTTCTGCTCGGCGGTGAGGAACGGCGCGGGGGCCTCCTCGACGAGCTTCTGGTGCCGGCGCTGCAGGGAGCAGTCGCGGGTGGAGACGACCACGACGTTGCCGTGGGTGTCGGCCAGGCACTGGGTCTCGACGTGGCGCGGCTTGTCGAGGTAGCGCTCGACGAAGCACTCGCCGCGGCCGAACGCGGCCACGGCCTCACGCACGGCGGACTCGTACAGCTCGGGGATCTCTTCGAGGTTGCGGGCGACCTTGAGGCCGCGTCCGCCACCGCCGAAGGCGGCCTTGATCGCGATCGGCAGGCCGTGCTCCTGGGCGAACGCCACGACCTCGTCCGGGCCGGTGACCGGGTCCGGGGTGCCGGCCACCAGCGGCGCGCCGGCGCGCTGGGCGACGTGGCGGGCGGTGACCTTGTCACCGAGGTCGCGGATGGCCTGCGGCGGCGGGCCGATCCAGATCAGGCCCGCGTCCAGGACGGCCTGGGCGAACTCGGCGTTCTCCGACAGGAAGCCGTAGCCGGGGTGGACGGCGTCCGCGCCGGCGTCGGCTGCGGCCTTGAGGACCTTGGCGATGTCGAGATAGCTGGTTGCCGGCGTGTCGCCACCGAGGGCGTAGGCCTCGTCGGCCGCGCGGACGTGCAGCGCGTCCCGGTCCGGCTCGGCGTAGACGGCGACGCTGGCGATTCCGGCGTCCCGGCAGGCACGGGCGACGCGGACGGCGATTTCTCCGCGGTTGGCGATGAGCACCTTGCGCACAGTCAGTGGCTCCCTTCTAGAACCCAGGAGAGTCTAGGGAACTTCCTGGTGTACCCACGAGTCCGGCCCGGTGGTGAGCTTGCCCACACGCACGGTGAGCGCCGCTTTGTCCACGGTACGCCGCTTGTCTCGAGCGGACGTTGTGCGGATGTCGTGCCCCTGCGCAGCGCCTGGAATCGGACTCTGTCAACGGTCTTCCGCCGGTGACTACTGCTCAGTAAGGTGCGGGGATGCGGAGATGGACAGCTGTCGCGACGTTGGTTCTGCTCGTCCTGGAGGCGGGCGTCTCGGCCGTGGTCGCCCTGGTCGTCGGCAAGGCGGCCGACTACCAGCACATGAGTCTCGGCGGGGTGCCCACGTCGGCCATGGCCTCCAGCGCCTATGTCGGATTCGGGCTGATCGCGCTGTTCCTGCTGCTGGTCGCGGCGCTGCTGCTGCGTGTCGCGCTCCGTGACGTCGCGCCGACGAAGGTCGAGAGGATCGTCCTGATCCTTGCCGCCGTCTTGCACGGCCTGTTGGCCGCGGTGCTGCTCGCCCTGAGCGGCGTGTGGGTGTTCGTGCCGCTCGCGGTCACGTTGACGCTGCTGGTGCTGATCCTCTTCATTCCGTCGGACGGGCCGCGGCAGCCTTCTGCGCGGGAGCCGTCGCCGACGCTGCCTCCGTCGCTTCCGCCGCAGGGCGGGCCTTCCGCTCCTGCAGCACCTGCCGCGTGACGTCTCCGACGGACTCGATCACGTCGGACCCGTAGTTGTCCGGCTGCAGCACCCGAAACAGCAGCGCGAAGGTGCCGTCGACGCCGTGGCGGTGATTCAACTGCCGGTAGTTGTTGCGGAGATGGCGCACGCCCGCGAGGTTCGAGACCGCTGTCTGGCCGCAGACCAGGAAGGTCGGCTGCTGCTGCTCGCCCACCGCGATCCGGGCCAGCAGCACGTAGTCGACGACGCCCGGCTCGCGCACGTAGGAGTGGTCGCCGATCTCGAAGACGTTGCCCTGGCTGCCCTCCCACTCCGGGAGGTGGACGAAGCCCGGCAGCTTCAGCCGCAGGTGCGCGGCGGTGCGCTCGTTGGCCAGCGGCCCGCCGATGCAGAACTCGGCGCGGTCGCCGATCCCCTGGCGGATCTGGTTGGCGGGCTTCACCGCGTAGCGGGCGCCGCACTCGTAGACGAGGGCGGAGAGCTCCATCAGCGCGTAGACGTCGTTCTGGGCGACGATCCGGTCGCTGTCGGTGGTGCCGACCTTCCTCGGCACCACCAGCAACGCCTCACCGCCGGGCCGCAGCCCGAAGAACTCCCGCTTGTGGTCCAGGCGCCGACGTCGCAGCAAAGCCTGCACCACCCACGCGAGCGCCGCGCTGAAGGCGCTGGAGACCACGCCCAGCACGATGTTCCATATGTCGCCGCTGCTCATGCCCCGGGCCCCCGACGTCGAAGTGAGATCTCGTCAGAGAGCATGCCCGACGCGGGCGCTCAGCTCCACAGGTCGGTCAGCTCCACAGGTCGGTCAGTTCCACAGATCGGTGATGCGGACGTCCACCTCGGCGAGGAGCCTGCGCAGCAGGGGGAGGGAGAGGCCGATCACGTTGCCGTGGTCGCCCTCGATCCCGTCGACGAACGGCGCGGACCGCCCGTCCAGCGTGAACGCGCCTGCGACGTGCAGCGGTTCGCCGGTCGCCAGGTAGGCCTCGACCTCCTCGTCGTCCGGCGTCCCGAAGCGGACCGTGGTCGACGCGGTGGCGGAGGCGCGCTTGCCGGTCCGGGTGTCGATCACGCAGTGCCCCGTCTGCAGGACGCCGGACCGCCCGCGCATGGAGTGCCAGCGGGCGCGTGCGTCGTCGACGTCCTCGGGCTTGCCGAGGGCCTGGCCGTCCAGCTCGAGGACGGAGTCGCAGCCGATCACCACCTCCCCGTCGTGCAACTGCGGGGCGACGGCGTCCGCCTTGGCCTCCGCGAGCACGAGCGCGAGCGCGCCGGGCGTGGGCGCGGTCAGCGCGTCCTCGTCCACACCGCTCACCACGACGCGCGGATCCATCCCGGCCTGCCGCAGCAGCCCCAGCCGGGCGGGAGAGGCGGAGGCGAGCACGAGGGCACGGCGGGGGCGGTTGCCGGTGATGGTGTCGGTCATGGGGCCCACAGTACGGGGGTGCCTGAACAGGAACGGTTCAGACCATCACCACGATGAGCGCCAACGAGGCGCAGACGGCGATCAGAATCCCGACCCGCCGCAGCAACGCGCGGACGAGGAGCGTCTCCGACCGCGAGTCGTCGGGAGGGTCTGACCAGAGCACACCTCCACTGTGTGGAACGGCCTGGAGCGGCGCATGAGTATCCCTACTCAATTGCCTGAGCGCCTTGTACCAGTGGGTAACAGAAGGCTCTGCAACGTCCCCGGTACGAGAGCTGAACTACCGCGCCCAGGCGGAGGTGCGCCAGGCGCTCGGGCCGGGCTTCGGCGGAGCCTGCAAGCGCCGCGCCTTGTCGCGCCACGCGGTGGTCTCCTCGGGTGGGGCGGCGGCAGGTGTCTGCGCCGCCCGGGCGGAGACCACCGCCAGGACGGCGGCGATCTCCTCGGGATTGGGCTGCCCGTGCAGCACGCGGATGGGAGCCATCAGGCCTGTTTCCTTCCTGGTCGAAGCTGACGGGCGCTTACAGCGGGATGTTGCCGTGCTTCTTCGGCGGGAGGACCTCCCGCTTGTTGCGCAGCGCGCGCAGGCCCTTGACCACGTGCTGGCGGGTCTCCGACGGCAGCACGACCGCGTCGATGTAGCCGCGCTCGGCCGCGACGTACGGGTTGAGCAGGGTGTCCTCGTACTCCTGCATCAACTGCGCGCGGGTCGCGTCCGCGTCGTCCGCCGCGGCGATCGTGCCGCGGTGCAGGATGTTGACCGCGCCCTGCGCGCCCATGACCGCGATCTGCGCGGTCGGCCAGGCCAGGTTGAGGTCGGCGCCCAGGTGCTTGGAGCCCATGACGTCGTACGCGCCGCCGAAGGCCTTCCGCGTGATCACGGTGATCAGCGGGACGGTCGCCTCCGCGTAGGCGTAGATCAGCTTGGCGCCGCGGCGGATGATGCCGTCCCACTCCTGGCCGGTGCCGGGCAGGAAGCCGGGGACGTCGACGAAGGTCAGCACCGGGATGTTGAACGCGTCGCAGGTCCGCACGAAGCGCGCGGCCTTCTCGGACGCGTCGATGTCCAGGCAGCCGGCGAACTGCATCGGCTGGTTGGCGACGACTCCGACCGCGTGGCCCTCGACCCGGCCGAAGCCGGTCAGCATGTTCGGCGCGAAGAGCGACTGCGTCTCCAGGAACTCACCGTCGTCGACGATGTGCTCGATCACCTTGTGCATGTCGTACGGCTGGTTGGCCGAGTCCGGGATGATCGAGTCCAGCTCCTCGTCCTCCGCGGTGGTGGCCAGGTCGGCCTCCTCCGGGAAGGACGGCGGCTCCTCCAGGTTGTTGGAGGGCAGGTAGGACAGGAGCGCCTTGACGTACTCGACGGCCTCCTTCTCGTCCGAGGCCATGTGGTGCGCCACGCCCGACTTGGAGTTGTGGGCGCGCGCGCCGCCCAGCTCCTCCATGCCGACGTCCTCGCCGGTGACGGTCTTGATCACGTCGGGCCCGGTGATGAACATGTGCGAGGTCTGGTCGGCCATCACGATGAAGTCGGTGATGGCGGGGGAGTAGACCGCGCCGCCCGCGCACGGGCCCATGATCAGCGAGATCTGCGGGATCACGCCGGAGGCCAGCACGTTGCGGCGGAAGATCTCGCCGTACAGGCCGAGCGAGGCCACGCCCTCCTGGATGCGCGCGCCACCGGAGTCGTTGATGCCGATCATCGGGCAGCCGGTCTTCAGCGCGAAGTCCATGACCTTGACGATCTTCTCGCCGAAGACCTCGCCCAGCGAGCCGCCGAAGACGGTGAAGTCCTGTGCGAAGACCGCGACCTGACGGCCGTCCACGGTGCCGTAGCCGGTCACCACGCCGTCGCCGTAGGGGCGGTTCTTCTCCTGGCCGAAGTTGGTCGAGCGGTGCCGCGCGAACTCGTCGAACTCGACGAAGGAGCCCTCGTCCAGCAGCTGCCGTACCCGCTCACGGGCCGTCAGTTTGCCCTTGGCGTGCTGCTTCTCCACAGCACGCGCCGAGCCGGAGTGGACCGCCTCGTCGATACGGCGACGCAGGTCGGCGACCTTGCCCGCGGTGGTGTGGATGTCCACGTCGGCGTTCGCCTGGTCGGCGGAGGACATAGGGGCGCGGCTCCCGTCAGGAGGGGTAGTACCGGGGCCTGGCCGAGGAGGCCGGCGCGCAGTACCAACGGGTGGGTTTCCGATCAGTAGGTTAGCCACGACGGCTTGCCTCGGATATGGCGAGTGACAGGGGTCATACGCTGGAGCCGTGACCGAATCCCCGTGGAACGATCTTGAGCGCCCGCCGCTGCGCGCCACCCAGCTGAACCGTGATCCGGGACGGCTCGGCGCGCTCTGGAACAGCCTGGTGGTGGTGAACGAGACGGGCTCCACCAACACCGACCTGGCCGAGCTCGCCGCGCGCGGCACGCCGGAGGGCGCGGTGCTGGTGGCCGAGCAGCAGACGCACGGCAAGGGCCGGCTCGACAGGCGCTGGTCGGCCCCGGCCCGGTCCGGGATCTTCCTGTCGATGCTGCTCCGTCCGGGTGACGCGGGCGTGCCGCGCGACAACTGGAGCTGGCTGCCGCTGCTGGTGGGCGTCTCCGCGTCGACCGCGCTGAGCCGCGCGGCGGAGTGCGAGGTGCGTCTCAAGTGGCCCAACGACCTGCTGGTCCCGATCGGCCCGCAGGGCCATCGCGAGGAGCGGAAGACGGGCGGCATCCTGGTCGAACTGGCCGACGAGGGCCGCGCGGTGATCGTCGGTATCGGCGTCAACGTCACCCTGCGGGAGGCGGAGCTGCCGGTCCCGACCGCTGCCTCGCTGGCGCTGGCCGGAGCGAAGGTGACGGACCGGGAGATCCTGCTGCGCGAGGTGCTGCGCACCTTCTCCGAGCTGTACGAGGAGTGGTGCGCGGACGGCGGCGACCCGTCGGCGACGCGGCTGCGCGAGGCCTACCTGAGCCAGTGCGCCACTATCGGCAAGCATGTGCGGGTGCTGCTGCCGGGCGACAAGCAGATCGTGGGCGAGGCGGTCGACGTGGACGACCTGGGCCGGTTGGTGCTGCGCGAGCCGAGCGGCGCGGAGCACGCCGTCAGCGCGGGCGACGTGATCCACGTGCGCGGGGCCTGAGCACCGGGCCTGAGCGCGGGGCCTGAGCACGGGGCGTACGGCGGGTCGACATGTGGCCGGCGGGCCCGCCGTGCACGGCGTCCACCGGGGCGGATGCCCCGGAATGACGGATTCCGTGCGAGTATCACTGGGCGAGGTGTGAGCAAGGACACGCCTGTCGCACGTCGGCTGTGGTAGGTCGGCACGGGCGGGTGGCGAGGACGGACGGGACGGACAGGTGGACGACCGGGAGCGGGAGGATCACGGCGAGCAGCAACACCGTGATTCGGTGGCGCTGCAGTTGGAGCAGCTGATCCTGGACTCCGAGCGGCAGTACACCCCGTACCAGGCCGCTCGGGCGGCCGGCGTCTCGATGGAGCTGGCCTCGCGGTTCTGGCGGGCGATGGGCTTCGCCGACATCGGCCAGTCCCGGGCGCTGACCGAGTCCGACGTGATCGCGCTGCGGCGGCTCGCCGGCCTGGTCGAGGCCGGGCTGCTGAGCGAGCAGATGGCGATCCAGGTCGCCCGCTCCACGGGCCAGACCACGGCGCGCCTCGCCGAGTGGCAGATCGACACCTTCTTGGAACACCTGACCACGGCGTCCGAGCCGGGCCTGACGCGCGCGGAGATCGCCTACCCGCTGGTCGAGCTGCTGCTGCCGGAGCTGGAGCAGTTCCTGATCTACGTGTGGCGGCGTCAGCTGGCCGCGGTGACCGGGCGGGTGGTCCAGGCGGAGAACGACGAGGAGATGCAGAGCGGCCGCCTCGCGGTCGGCTTCGCGGACCTGGTCGGCTTCACCCGGCTGTCGCGGCGGCTGGAGGACGAGGAGCTCGGCGAGCTCGTCGAGAACTTCGAGTCGACCTGCGCCGACCTGGTCGCGGGCCGGGGCGGGCGTCTGGTGAAGACCCTCGGCGACGAGATCCTCTTCGTCGCCGACGAGGCCGCGACGGCGGCGGACATCGCCCTGGCGCTGGTGGAGATGCTCGGCAAGGACGACTCCATGCCGGCGCTGCGGGTCGGCATGGCCTTCGGCGCGGTCACCACCCGCATGGGCGACGTCTTCGGCACCACGGTCAACCTGGCGTCCCGGCTCACTTCCATCGCACCCAAGGACGCCGTCCTGTGCGACGAGGAACTGGCCCGGGCCCTTCAGCGCGAGGGCGCGGTCGCGCAGGCGGAGCCGTCCGGCACGGACGCGCTCCAGGAGATCTCCTCGGTCGGCGTCTCCCCGCTCCCGGAGCCGGTGCAGCCGCCGCTGCCGGACGCGGAGTACCGCTTCGCGCTCCAGCCGATGTGGCGCAGGCCGGTCCGTGGTCTCGGTCTGGTCGAGCCCTGGCTGCTCACCCGGCGCGCGTCGGGGGCGTGAGGTTTCCGCAGTTCAGCTCTTGTCGGCGCCGATGCGGGCGCGGAGCAGTTCGGAGAGCGGGTACGGGGGCTCGGCGGGGATGAGGGCGTTCGCCTTTGTCGTCTCGCCCGCGCGGACCAGGGCGTGGGTCTCGTGGGCCAGGTCGGTGACGTCCGTGATGCCGATGATCCACTCGTCGACGTAGCGGTGGACCGCCTCGCCGGTCAGGCCCATCTGGATCGCGCGGTGGGGGAGTTCCTGCTGGTTCGTCGAGCGTTCGGGGTCCCACTGGATCCGTACCGGGCTGGCGCGGAGCTGCTCCTTCCACGCATCGGCGGAGCTGTGCAGGTCGCGGTCGTAGTGGCTCAGGCACGCGTGCGCCAGCGCCCACGCGAACCCGTCCCGGCTGATGCGGACTGCCAACACCCGCTCCTGGTCCGGCTTCGTGCCCCAGCCGGAGCGGTACATCATCCAGCGGAAGGACGGCTTGATCCACGTCATCCGCTCCCGCTTGAACGGAGCGACGAACGTCCCGGCGGCGAGCGCGGCGTCGGCGATGGCGGGCGGATAGGCCTGATAGACCGTCAGGGTGTCGTCGTCATGGGCGGCTCGGATCTGTCGTTGGGGTCGTACGGGTTCCATGACGAGAAGCGAAGCATTCCGGCTGCGCCCATGTCGAAGCGTTATGGGAAATCGAGCTCCACGTGCTGCTCGCCGGGTAGTGGCCCGTCCGGTGACCGCCACCGGCCGTGCCCCATGCCCAGCGCACAGGAGAAGGTCACCCGAGTCCGACGCCCGTCTTCCTCGCCCGCCTCGGTGATTCGGATCCTCACCGATCAACTGCCCTTTGACGGCTTGCAGTTGAGCAGCACGGACACGGAGAGGCGCGCTTGCTCCCGACTTCTCAGCAAGGGCCGGAGAGGTCGAAGACAGGCAGCCCCTGAGGGTCACTCGGCGCTGTGATCGAGAAGATCCACTCCCCATAGGGGAAGTCGCTCACGGCGGTGAGCGAACGGCTGTCGTCGAAGGTCAGGCGCAGGTCCCGGTACTCTCCATGCGTCTCCAGGGCGAGATCAGTCACTCGGCGGCCGATGAGGGACGCCAGCTCCTGGATTCCTGAACTTTGGCCGCCAATATGCCATTCGGTGTTGATGCGGTAGTGCCAGTTGCTCCCGCCCACCAGCACGCCGTCCTGATCGGGTGCCACCGTGGTGACTGTGAGAGGCAGAAGCGCTGACGCGTCGTCGAGGATGGGGTCCACTACGGTTCCAGTTCTACGTGGGTCCGGGATCGAACATACTGCTTCGACGACGTGTTTGGTGGGAGCTGCTTCGGCGGTTGGACCGCTTTGCCGGTGAAGGGGCTGATGGGTGCATCGCTCCCATTGGTGAAAGACGCGCGGAGGCCGGCGCCGTTGGCCTGTGGTTGCATGATGCGAACCCGAGAACCGTCAGGGAGTTCGTAGCCGGTACCCGCCGACTTCGTGGCGAACGTGCCGAATCCTGGCTCGCCGGAATTGACGGCTTCCTGAAGACCCTGCTCGAACTCTGCTGCGCTTGTCGGGACCACGACTCCGTCTGCAGACGCTACGAAAGCAGGCTTTGACGGGTGCGGCGAGAGGCCGAGCCGGTCAAGCCAGATGTGGGGATTGGGTACGTACGCGTAGGGATCGGGGCCCGGTCGAAGGCCCAGCGGGTCCAGCGAGAGATACCTTCCGGCCTCGGGGTCGTAGTAGCGGTGGTAGTTGTAGTGGAGGCGGGATTCAGGGTCGAAGTACTGGCCGGGAAAGCGGAGCGGGGTGTATGTGCTGGCGTTGGTGGGCCACGTCGTGCGTCCCCACAGGAACGACGACGACCGCCAGGCAATCTTTCCATTGACGACGTCGAAGAGTTCTGTCGGTGTGCCGACGAGGTCGGTCATCACAGCGAAGAAGCGCTTCTCCGTGTTGCCATTGACCGAGATGTCCTCGGTTTGCGTCAGCGGGTGATGTCCGAGGTGGTCCCAGGTCAGGGTGTACGGTCCTGGTAGATGCGCTGCCCTTGTGATCTGTTCGACGAGGGTCGACGAGTCCCAGGTGAACTCGGTGACCTCAACGGGACCCACGCCGCCCGACGCGATGCGTTCCTTGCTCAGCCGACGCCCGAAAGCGTCGTAGCGGTAGTGCCAACGGCTCCCGTCCGGAGTCTCGACGTCCGTCAGTTGGTCGGCCTCGTTCCAGGTGTAGCCCCAGACATCGGCCGTGCGGTTGTCAGGCGTCGCGATCTCACGGCGTACAACACGACCGCACGAGTCGTACTGATAGCCGACCTGCTCGGCCAGAAGAGTGCCGTTGGCGTCGTAGCTGCAGTTCTCGGTGCGCTGGTCGGAATGTGAGGCGGTGACCCGTCCGCCTCGGTCCAGTTCGAACGACTGCTCTCCGAAGAGAAGATCCGATATGGCGACGAGTCCACCATCGGCGCGATAGCGGAAGCGGCGCGCTTGGAGGACGGACGGCTCGCCCTGGCCGTGCCAGGCGGTCGCGGTCTGTTCAGTGAGCCGCCCTGATTCGTCGCAGGAACTGGCCAGGCTCAACTGGCCATTGATCACGCGGAGCACTTCCGACCCTCGAGGATCGAAGGAGAAGTCGAGTTGGCCGTTCGGCGTCGCGAGACTTGAGGGGAGTCCCGTCGCTCCGTACGTCCAGGTGCTGGTGTGACCTCCCGGCGTCCTACGTGTGAGCCGTCGGCCCAGCGAGTCCCTTGAGCTGCTGAGCGTGCGGCCGTTCACTGTTTCGCTCAGCACGTTGCCCAGCGCGTCGACAGTCCTGTGGATGTCCGCCTCGGGGTTTGTCGCTCGTACGACGTTTCCAGCTCGGTCGTAGGCGAAGTCGGTGCGCCCTCCGCCGTGTACCTTGCTGGTCAGGCGACCGAGTTGGTCGTACGAGAACTCCGTTCGTCGGCCCATCGGATCTGTGCGAACGCTGATCTGTCCGGCTGCGTCGAGAAGGTACCGCGTCTCACGTTCCTCGTAGTCCCGCTCCGCGATCAGTCGACCAGCGGTGTCGTACGTGTAGCTCCACGTTCGTCCGAGTGCGTCGGTGAGCGAGACGAGCTGCATGTGGGCGTCGTGCTGGAAACTGATGCGGCCGCCGTCGGCGTCGACCCGGGCAGCCAGGGTCTCGAAGTGCGTGTACTCGGATCGGGTAGTGGCGCCGGACTCGTCGGTGTTGCTCAGGCAGTTGCCCTCTGCGTCATAGGTCCAGAGCTGAGTGGTGCCGTCCTGCGCGGTACGCCGCGTCAGATTGCCCTCGACTGTCCACTCCTGCCGAGTGGTGTTGCCCCTGCTGTCAGTGATCAGGCATACGCGGCCGAAGGCATCGCGTGTGTAGTGAGTCGTTTCACCGGTGTGAGTAGTCACCTCGACGGGGAGCCCGGCCCTGTCGCTGCGAATACGGCTGGATGCCCCGGTCGGGTGGCTGATGCCGGACAGATGCCCGCGCTCGTCGTACGTGTAGGCGGTGACCGCGCCGAGCGGATCTGTCACTGAGGTGCGGCAGCCGGCTGCGTCAAAGGTTTGCAGCCACACTGACCCGCCCGGCTCGACAGTCCGGGTCGGCAGGCTGATCTCGCCGTCATATTCGGCGCTGGTGCGCTCGCCGTCCGGGCGGATGACCGCGACGAGGTCCCCCGCACCGTCGTACGTGTAGCGGGTGGTGCGGTCGAGGGGGTCGGTCTCGCTGAGCAGGCGGTTGAACTGGTCGCGCTCGTAGTGGGTGGTGTTGCCCAACGGGTCGACGATCGCGACGACTTGGTGGCGGTCGTTGATGTGGTGGTGCGTCGTGTGGCCCAGGGCGTTGGTCTCGCTGTGGATGCGGAGGCCTGTTGCCTCGTCCCGGTCTCCGTAGCGGAAGGTGAAGCGGAGCGAACCGTCCTCGCCCCCTTCGTCGACGACGCGTCCCCGGTTGTCGTAGACGTACCAGTACCGGCTGTTGTTGCGGTCGGTCCAGGAGGTGACGCGGTCCCAGGCGTCATAGGTGAAGCGCATCGGCAGGCCGGAGGAGTTGTACACCTCCGTCAGGTTGCCGTCCTCGCCGTAGGCGTAGCGCAGCAGCTCCTGGTCGCCGCCGTCCGGGGCAGCTCCGGCCAGCAGCAGGGAGGTGATCCGGCCGGACTCTGTGGTGACCAACAGCCGGTAGCCGCCGGAGTGCTGGATGGCCAACGGGGTGCCGACTCCGTCGTACTCCAGGTCGTAGTGGCGGCCGGAGCGGTCGTGGACTCGGGTCAACAGGGCGGTCACGCCGTCGGGTTGGACGGTGAACTCGCGGACCAGGCCTGTGCTCGGTTCGGTGACGGTGTAGGCGCGGCCCCGGGCGTCGACGCCCAGCAGGTGGCGGTCGCCGGCGGAGGCGAAGACCGGGTCGCCAGGCTCGGGGTGCGGGTAGGCCTGGGTGACGCGGTCGGCGCGGATGTGGACGACGCCCTCGGCGTCGATCTCCAGGCGCTCGTCGAAGGTGCAGACCCAGCGGCGGCCCATCCAGCGCCCGGCCCGGTAGCCGGACTCGAAATTGCGGGTGAAGAGCAGCGGCAGCGATCCGGGCAGGGAGGCATCGACCTGGTCGATGAACATCCGGCCCGTGGCAATGTCGACGGGCTCACCGGCACCGCAGACGGCGTCGTCGCCGCGTCCGGCTTCCTCGGGGTCCTGGACCTGCTCGCGGCCGGGGCTTCCCGGAGCGCCACCCTCCTCCGACGGCGCGCCCTCGTTGCCGGGGCTGCCGCCTTCGTCGGGGTGCGTGCCGGCGCCACCGGTTCCGGAGCCGTCTCCGCCGCCCGCGCCCGTGTGCGGGTCCGGCGGGGCAGCGGCGCCGGGCTTCTCGCCTGACTTGGCGATGTCCTCGGCGGTGTTCTTCTCGTCCTGGGCAGCGCCCTCAGCGATCTGCTTGGACTTCTTCTCGGTGTCCTTGAGGATGTTCTGGTAGGCCTCGCTGAAGTCCTTGGAGAGCGCCTCCCCGGCCTTCTCCGCGGTCTTGCCGACCTCGTCGGCGATCTGGTTGCCCATTCCCCCGTGCCCTTGTCCGGTGCTTCCGTTCGGCCTACGTGAACTGCTCGGCCTACGTGAACTGCTCGACTTACGTGAACTGCTCGGACTACTCGAAGCTCATGCCCTGGAGCTTCCCCGAGAGGTTCTGGGCGTGGGTCTGGACCGCGTCGGCGTGGACGGCGAACATCTGGGCGTGGGAGCTGAGGTTCTCCGGGTGGATCATGAAGCCGTCGCCCGCGCCGGAGCCGGAGACGCCGAGCATGTCCTCCAGGGCGGAGTAGGTCATGCCCGCGACGGCCTTCTCGATCACACCGAGCAGCGGCGTCAGCGCGGCCTGGACGATCTCGCCGATGATGTACTGGACCAGCTGCTGCTCCAGGTAGTCGACGGCCTGCTCCGCCGCCTCGACGATCAGCCCCTCCGCCGCCTCGGCGAGGCCGAGGGTGGCCACGGCGGCGGCCTGGTCGGCGACGAAGCTCGCGGCGAGCCCGATCAGTTCGCCGATGCAGTCCATCTTCATGCCGACGATGTAGTCCGCGCCCGCGTCCAGCGCGGTGGCCAGGACGTTGCAGGCGTCGAGCAGGTCGGACATGTGACTCTGGGACAGGTGGGCCCACTTGGAGACCAGGAGCTCGTACGAATTCGCCTGGTAGTGCTGGCCCATGGACTTGATCGTGGACGTGGCCTGCTGGTGCGTGTCGTCGATGTTCTGCGCGAACTCGCGGACGTGGGACGCGAATTCGCGAACTTTGTCCTCGTTGACCTGCGGCCAGTTCACCCCGATGAACTGGAGGAAGGAGACGACCTCCCCGGGCAGTTCGATGGCCATGCGGTTCCCCCCTGATCGTCGGGTCCCCCATGACCCGGCCGGAGCAGCGTCGGCTTTTCGCCACGGTAGCAGCCGGGTCTGTCAGCCGGGGCGGGGAGAATTCGACAGCCGGATGACTCTGCGCTGCCTGTGGTGCTTGCATGGGATATGTCAGTTTTATCCGTACGCTGTATGCGAGGTGATCAGCGTCGGCCGGCCGAGCAGACCGTGTCCGCGAGTGACCGCGAGGAGCAAGCACCGTGCAGGCCAGTGAAGAAGCCCCTGCGTCGCCCCTGGCCGATCAGCGCCTGCGTGCGGTGGTCGGGCTGGCGCAGGCCATGGCCGGAGCGCCGGACGCGCGGCACGCCGCGCAGCTCGGGGCGGGCCGGGCCCGGGCGGCGATCGACGCGGACTTCGCCGCGATCTCGGTCTGGGAGCGGGAGCGCGGCGAGCTGCGGGTGCTGGTCAACGACGGTCTGCTCGCGCCCGGCGAGGAGCAGTTGCCAGAGAACGAGTCCTACCCGCTCGGCGAGTACCCCGAGATCGCCCGCAACCTCGCCGAGCGCGGGCTCGGCGAGGACTTCGCCCCCGACGGCCTGCCGCGCGCGTGGGTGCAGAGCGCCGACGGCGGCGTCGCCAACGGCCCCGACTGCCGCGCCAGGGCCGCGTCCCTGCGCCGCCGGGGCCGCGCCTGCTGCCTGGTCGCGCCGATCGTCCTGGGTGGCCGGGCCTGGGGTGAGCTCTACCTCGCCCGGATCGAGGGCAAGCCGGTCTTCGACGCCGACGAGGCCGCCTACGGCACCGTGCTGGCCGCGCAGATCTCCGCCGGGCTGGCGCAGAGCGAGCGGTTGGAGGAGGTCCGCCGCCTCGCCTTCACCGACCCGCTGACCGGCCTGGCCAACCGCCGCGCGGTCGACACGCGTCTGGACGAGGCGCTGGAGGAGCACCGCGCCGACGGCACCGTCGTCTCCCTGGTCGTCTGCGACGTCAACGGTCTCAAGCGGGTCAACGACGACAAGGGGCACGAGTTCGGCGACCGCCTGCTGGAACGGTTCGCCAACCAGCTGTCGCTGTGCGGGGCGATGCTGCCGGGCTCGGTCGCCGGACGGCTCGGTGGCGACGAGTTCTGCCTGGTCGCCGCCGGTCCCACCGCGGACGAGGTGGTCCGCGTCGCCGAGGAGCTGTGCGCGCAGGCGCTGACGCTCGATCAGGGCGAGGGCGTGGCCTGCGGAGTGGCCTCGACCGGCGACCCGATCGGCCCGGTCACCACCGCCGACCGCCTCTTCCGGCTGGCCGACGCCGCGCAGTACCGGGCCAAGTCGGGCCCGGCGGCGCAGCCCGTCGTCGCCGGACGCGGCAGCCTTCCCGACCCGACGATGAGCCTCGCCGACAGCGGTGCCCGCCCCAGCGGCAACCGCCGCACCGAGCGCCGCCGCTTCCGCGGTGCGCGGCACACCGCGGACCCGGGCCAACTCCTTTCCGCGGCGCTCGCGGTGCTGGACGAGCATCCCCATCCCGCCGACACGGTCACCCGCCTGGAGGCCGTCGCGGAGACGGCTGCGCAACTGCTGGACGCGGTCGCCTGGTGGGTCTCCTACGTGCCACCCGGCGCGACGCAGATGCACACGGTCCGCTACGGCATCCGCAGGATGACCCGCGGCCCCGGCAGTACGCGCGCCCAGGTGCAGCGCGCGATGAACGAGGCGCCGGACGCGGTCTTCGACCTCGGCGCGTATCCGCTCACAGCCCAGGCGATCCGGGGTGGCAGCTTCGGCATGCGCACGGGCGTCCCCGGCAACGACCCGGCGGAGGAGGCGGTCCTGGTCGTCGGCGGGTACCGCGCGATGGCCGCGGCGGGTGGGACCAACCCTGCGGGCGGCTGGATGCTCGAACTCTTCGCGGACGAGACGACGTTGTCTCTGACGGGCGTCGGCCCGACGCTGCGGGCGTTGGTTGCTGTGGCGATCTCGGGGCCGGTCAGCGCGCCGTGAAGTCGCACTATGTGAGGATCAAGGTTGGGCAAGTGAGGTAGTTGCAGCACCCAGTGGCGCGGGGAACTGCGCGACCAGCCTCCAGGGAGCTGGCAGGCCGAGCGCACCGGGCCGTCCGCACAGGGTGGTGTCTCGCGCAGTTCCCCGCGCCCCTGGGTGCATGGCTCATCGCCTGCAGAATCCCCGCGCCCCCGGGGTGAGTGCAACGACCCGTCAGGCGATCCGGTCCGCGCCCGCGTAGATGTTCGCGCTGCGGTCGCGGAGGAAGCCGACGAGCGTCATGCCCGTCTCCGTCGCGAGGTCGACGGCCAGCGCGCTGGGCGCGGACACCGCGGCGAGCAGGGGGATGCCCGCCATCGCCGCCTTCTGGACCAGTTCGAAGGACGCGCGTCCGCTGACCATCAACGCGTGCCGGTGCAGCGGCAGCAGGCCTTCCCGCAGGGCCCAGCCGATGACCTTGTCGACCGCGTTGTGGCGGCCCACGTCCTCGCGGACGCACAGCAGGCGGCCCTCAGCCGTGAACAGCCCGGCGGCGTGGACGCCGCCCGTCGTGGCGAATGCGCGCTGGCCGGTGCGGAGCGCGTCCGGGAAGGAGTAGAGCAGGTCGGAGGTGAGCTTCAGGTCGTCCGTCGCCAGGTCGTACCGCAGGCGCTTCTGGACCGCGTCGACCGTCTCCGCGCCGCAGAGGCCGCACGCGCTGGTCGTGAGCAACTGCCGGTACGCGGAGACGGGGACGGCCGCCGGGTCCGCGACGCGCGCGTCGACAACGTTGTAGGTGTTCTCACCCTCCGCGTTGGTGCCCGCGCAGTAGCGCAGCGTCGGCAGGTCCTCGCCGGAGGCGACCACGCCCTCGGCGACGAGGTAGCCGGCGACCAGGTCGAAGTCGTCGCCCGGGGTGCGCATGGTGATCGCCAGCGAGCGACCGCCCACGCGGATCTCCAGCGGCTCCTCCGCGGCCAACGCGTCGGGGCGCGCGTCACGGCGTCCGTCGCGCAGACGGACCACGCGGCGGCGTTCGATCACCCGGCCCATTGCGGACCCTCCGGTCGCTCGATCGGCACTGTCGGCTCCACCGTACCCGGCTGCTGTGAGGGCCTGATCGAGGTCGTTGCCGCACCGTCTTCCGGGCCCGGTTGTCATGGCGTCATTCACATGGTGTGATTTCGCATATGGATATGCAGAACGTCGACAGTGCCGGCAACGTGGTCGTCATCGGCAAGGCCAACGTCGGCCCGGACGACGTGATCGCCGTCGCCCGCGGCAACGCCCGCATCGAGCTCTCCGCCGACGCGGTGGCCGAGATGGCCGCCTCGCGGGCCCGGATCGACGCGCTGGCCGCCGAGCCGCGCCCGGTCTACGGGGTCTCCACCGGTTTCGGCGCCCTCGCCGTCCGGCACATCAGCCCCGAGCTGCGCGCCCAGCTGCAGCGCTCGCTGGTCCGCTCGCACGCGGCGGGCATGGGACCGCAGGTCGAGCGCGAGGTCACCCGCGCGCTGATGCTGCTGCGCCTGAAGACGCTGGCCTCCGGCCGCACCGGCGTCCGTCCGGTCGTCGCCGAGACGATGGCCGCCCTGCTCAACGCCCAGATCACACCCGTGGTCCACGAGTTCGGCTCGCTCGGCTGCTCCGGCGACCTGGCCCCGCTCTCGCACTGCGCGCTGACGCTGATGGGCGAGGGCCTCGCCTACGGCCCCGACGGCGCGGTCCGCGACGCGGGCGAGCTGCTGGCCGAGGCCGGCATCACGCCGATCGAGCTGGCCGAGAAGGAGGGCCTGGCCCTCATCAACGGCACCGACGGCATGCTCGGCATGCTGGTGATGGCGATCGCCGACCTCGGCCGTCTCTTCACCGTCGCCGACATCACCGCCGCCATGTCCCTGGAGGCGCTGCTGGGCACCGACAAGGTGCTCCAGCCGGAGCTGCACGCCATCCGCCCGCACCCGGGCCAGGCCGCCTCCGCCGCCAACATGGCCAAGGTGCTGCAGGGCTCCCGCCTGACCGGCCACCACCAGGACGACGCGCCGCGCGTCCAGGACGCGTACTCGATCCGCTGTGCGCCGCAGGTCGCGGGCGCGGGCCGGGACACGCTCACCCACGCCCAGCTGGTCGCCGACCGCGAGCTGGCCGCCGCCGTCGACAACCCGGTGGTGCTGCCCGACGGCCGCGTCGAGTCCAACGGCAACTTCCACGGGGCGCCTGTCGCCTACGTGTTGGACTTCCTGGCCGTCGCCGCGGCCGACCTCGGCTCGATCGCCGAGCGCCGCACCGACCGGCTGCTCGACAAGAACCGCTCGCACGGTCTGCCGCCGTTCCTGGCCGACGACCCGGGCGTCGACTCCGGCCTGATGATCGCCCAGTACACCCAGGCCGCCCTGGTCAGCGAGAACAAGCGGCTGGCCGTCCCGGCCTCGGTGGACTCCATCCCGTCCTCGGCGATGCAGGAGGACCACGTCTCCATGGGCTGGTCCGCCGCGCGCAAGCTCCGCCAGTCCGTGGACAACCTGGCCCGCGTGCTCGCCGTCGAGCTGGTCGCCTCGGCCCGTGCCCTGGAGATCCGCACCTACAGCCACACCGGTGAGGGCGAGAGCCCGCTGGCGCCGGCCTCGGCCGCTGCGATCGCGGCGGCGCGCGAGGCGGGCGTCGGCGGTCCGGGCTCGGACCGGTTCCTGGCTCCCGACCTGGAGGCGGCGTACCAGTTCGTCCGTAGCGGCGGGTTGGTCGCGGCTGTCGAGCAGGTCACCGGCCCGCTGGCCTGACCGCTCGCGGTCGATGTTGATCAACACCGACTGCTTTCGATCGGACCTGTTCGCACCCCTTGGTACCCCTCGCTCACCAGGCGAGAAGGTACTTGCCGACTCTGCATGCGTTCATGCAGAGTCGGCACCTACTGAATCCCGGTCGGTTGCTGGAGGCCCCATATGAGCGTGACACCGTCTCAGGCGGCCGAGACCCTGCCGGGCCGCGGACCGGACGCGAATCCGGACGCGGATCCGGATGAGAAGCCCGACGAGAAGCCGGACGAGAAGCTCGACGAGGCACCCGAGGAGGCGACGGGTGTGGCGGGCGTCCAGTCCGGTGGTCCGTCCAGCCGGTTGCTCAGGCTGTTCGAGGGCTACCGGCTGACCCCGACCCAGCGCCGGATCGCCCACTGCCTGGTCAGGAACGCCGCCGAGGCGCCGTTCCTCTCCAGCGTGGAGGTGGCCGAGCTGGCCGGTGTCAGCCAGCCCTCGGTCACCCGCTTCGCCGTCGCGCTCGGTTTCGACGGTTACCCGGCACTCCGCCGCCAACTGCGTGAGCTCGGCCTGACCGAGCCCGGCGAGAAGCCCGGTGCGACGGGCGGCGGCGCCCGCGAGACGCAGGGCGAGGTCGTCCGCAACGAGCAGCAGCAGGCGGTGCTCACCGAGATCGCCAACCTGCAGCACCTCGCCTCGGTGCTGGCCGACCCCGAGCCGGTGCTGGAGGCGGCCAGGATCCTGGCCGCCTCCCGGCCGCTGGTCGTCCTCGGCCTGCGTGCGGCTTCCGCGCAGGCGAACGGCTTCGCGTACTTCGCCGCCAAGGTCCACCCGGACGTCCGGCTGCTCGACGAGGGCGGCAGCATGCTGCTCGACCGCATCGAACAGGCCCGCGTCGCCGGAGCCACGGCACTGATCTGCTTCGCGCTCCCGCGCCACCCGCGTGAGCTGATGGAGGCACTGACCACGGCCAAGGCCGCGGGCCTGACCGTCGTCACGGTCGCGGACAGCGCGTTCGCGCCGGTCGCCTCCCTCTCCGACCTGCTGCTGCCCGCGGCGGTCGGGTCGAGCCTGGTCTTCGACACCGCCTGCGCGCCGATGATGCTGGGCCGGGTCCTCCTCCAGGCCATGTGCGACGAACTGCCCGACTCGGTGCAGCGCCTGGAGCTCTTCGAGCAACAGGCCGCCGGCCGCGGCCTCTTCCTCGGCTGAGGCGGTCACTTGACCTGAGGTCGCGGGTGCTGTGAGGCTGCGGCCTGCCAGGTGCAGTCCGACCTGGGCAGATATACAGGAGGGGACCTGATGAGGAAGATCCAAGCCGGCCTCGGCGGCGCGCTCGCGGCTGCCCTGACGGTGGTTGCCATCCCGGCAGCGCACGCTGCGACCCCGGCGTACGTCGGCACGGTGAACACCTATGTCAACGGGATGCCCGCGACCGTCGAGCGCGGTACGACGGTGGATCTGACGATCTGGTACCGCGAGAGCTCCGCGTACAACGTGATCCCGTTCGGGTCCGCCCTGTCCCTTGCCGCTGATGATCTCCGGCAACCTGGTTACCGTGGCGTCACCGTGAGCGTCCAGGATCCGGTGACCGGGAAGTGGAATGTGGTGCGCAGCGCAGCGGGATCGAACGACGGCTACTACTTCTCCGGGTACTCCCAGCCGAAGGTGCTGCACCCGGCGTACTTCGCGCACCTCAACATTCGGATCTCGTTCAGTAAGGCTGCGTACGCGGGCCGTTGGGAGGCGTCCATGGATGCGACCACCGCGTACGGGGTGTTCAACGCTCGCGGTCAGGCGGTCAGCGGGTACATGCGACTCGAGAACCGGGCGGTTGACTTCACCGTCAAGTAGCCCCGGGAAGAGCGGCTGCTGAGGGCGCGTACCGACGACGGCCGGTCGTCGGTGGTCTGCACTAGAGTCCCTGAGTTGGACGCCCGGGCCGCCGGGCGCGGGGAACGGGGGACACTGTGGCGAAGGACCGTGACATCGACCCGGAGGCGGACGCGCGTGCCTGGCGCGAGGCCGATCTGCCGGAGCTGACGCCGGAGCGCGAGCAGGAGCTGAAGCACGCCGGCTTTGCGGTGAAGAAGCTGCGGCATCTGGCGGCTGGGGGCCGCTACGGGCGCTCCCTCGCTGTCAGTGTGCTGATCTGCTTCACCGACGCCTACCCGCAGGCCGCGTCCGTGCAGGACATCGCCCGCGCCGGTGAGGCGGGCCGGATGATCACTTCGCGCAGCGCCGACCAGCTCGAGGCGGCGCTCCAGCTGCGCGGGCTGCACAGCAGGAGCGGCGCGTCGGGCGGCGCGGCCGTGCAGAAGGCGAAGGCCCTCATGACCGCCACGCCGGCCACGGGCGTGCGCTGGTGGCTCGGCTGGGTCCTCGTCGCGCTCCTCGCAATCGTGCTCACCAGCGGCATAGCCGCGCTGGACGTCGGCATCGGCGTTGTGTTCGGTGTGATCTGGTTGATCATGGGATGGTTCCTGGTGGTCCGCCGGCTGGTCTATCGGCGCGCGCCGGTCGGCAAGGAGATCGGACGGCTCTACCTGATCGCTGCGATCTGCTTCGTGGTGGCCGGCGTGGGCGCATCCAACGCGGGGCTGCTCGTCCTGGGGCAGCAGGGCGTCGGCAGCGTCGACTCGCAGTCGACTGAGACCGGCAGCCACGGCACGCAGTACCTGCAGTGCACCGTGCTTCAGCCGGACGGTTCCTACGACGACATACGCTCCACCGGCGCCTGCCCCGGGCCGGTCGGCTCGTCGGTGACCATGGTCTACCTGCCGGGGGGTGAGGACCAACCCTTCCGCCCGGCGGTCGGCACCCGGGGCTCGCTCGCGCCGCTGGCCGTGCTCTGGGGGCTCGGCACCCTGGCCGGCTGTGGCCTGCTGGCGGGGGCAGGGTGGAGAGGGCGGCGTCCCCGTGCTAGCTGAGAATCTTCGCTTTCGCTGCCGCGAACTCCGTCGGGGTCAGTAGTCCCTGCTGGATCATCTCGCCCAGCCTGGCGAGTTTTGACGCCACGTCATCCGTTCCCGCGACCTGGTCCCGGGCCGCCTGGTCGGCCTGCGTGCGGGCGCGGGATTTACCCGCCGCGTAGGCCGCACCACCGACGAGTGTGCCGCGCAGCAGCGGGGCTCCCACCGGGCGGAGCACCGTCGGTCGGACCGGCCGCGTCGGTCGCATGAACATCCTGCTCACCCCTGTGCTTTCACGAGTGCCTGCCGCGCCTCGGCGACATGCTCGGGCGGGATCCTGACCGAGGCCGCCACACGGCCGTTCGCGGCGCGGAAGGCGTCGGCCGCCTCCGCAGCCCAGACGTGTTCGACGAGGAGCAGCAGCGCGCAGGAGCCTGGTTCCAGCAGCTCCGCCGCCTCTGCGGCGTCCTCCTCGCCCATCAGGTGGACCAGGTCGGCGCCGCCCGACTTCGGTAGCGCCGCGCGCAGGTGCTCGTGGTCGATCAGCTCGGACACGCTGATCGTGCCGTCCGCGGCCTTGGTGACCACCAGCGAGTCGATCAGCCGGACCCCGCCCGCGCGCCGCAGTGCGCCGAGTGGGGCGATGACGTCCGGGCCGATCTGCTCGCCGGGGAAGGCGAGGACCAGGAATTCCACGGGGCCCACGTCGGACTCCTCTCGGTTGGTCCGTGTCAGCATAGGTGCCAAAGCTTGACAAGCCGGTCATACCGGACACTCGCCCTCTGGTGGTGGGGTGAATGAACGGCTATCTTCATCCTCAAGAAATCTGAATGGATCCATCCAGGACTTCAGGATCACGACCTCCAGGGAGGACGAACCCATGGCGCAGCAGCAGAGCGGCCCTCGTACGGTCCGTGCCGCACGTGGTACGGGGCTCAGCACTTTGGGTTGGCAGCAGGAGGCCGCCCTGCGGATGTTGAACAACAATCTGGATCCGGAGGTT
>NZ_JBGCCL010000021.1:0-123287 GCF_041262505.1 Streptacidiphilus sp. MAP5-3 | reverse complement strand
TCAACCCCACCACCGGCACCGTCACCCTCGACGGCAACCCCCTCCACAGCCACCCCGCCGACACCGTCACCCTCAGCCGCCTCTACTTCCTCTGAGCGGTGCGGCTGAGCGGTGCGGTGTCAGGAGGTGGGGCTGAGCCGGGCCAGTTCGACGTCGATGGCCTCGGCCATCAGCGTGCGGGCGTGCGCGAGCGGGAGGCTGCCACTGAGCCAGCGGGTGCTGAGGCCCTCCAGCAGGGCGGTCAGCCGTTCGGCGGCCTGGGCGAGGGCGCCTGCGCCCGCCATCGGGTGCACTCTGCCCAGGAGTTCGGCCACCTCCTGGACCCAGACGAGCGTGGCGCGGGCCAAGTCCTCCCGCAGGTCCGGGTCGAAGACCGCGCTGGCGCGCAGTTCGCCCCAGGCGGTGCTGTTCTCGCGCACCTCGGGCGCGTCCTGGAACTCCAGCAGGAGTGTCTGCTCCAGTTCGCCGCGTGCGTCCAGCGGCGGGGCGTCCGGGTCGCGGGAGGTGGTGTAGTTCCCGGCGCGGTCGTTGATGAAGTCGAGCGTGGCCCGCAGAATGCCCTGACGGTTCTTGAAGTGGTAGTAGATCAGCGCCGTGGAGACACCTGCCTCCGCCGCGAGCTCCTCCACCCGCAGCCCGCGCACTCCTCGCCGGGCGATGACCCTGGCGGCTGCTTCCAGCATCGTCGTTCTACGGTCGGCCATAATCGTGCACCCTACAGGCGGGACGGGACTGACTGAAAATATAGTCCACTCCGCATGCAACGGCGCGGGTGAACCCCCGAGAGGACTCGGGCTCGCGCGTTACCGGCCTGCTTCCGGCCAGGACTGCGGCGTCGCCGTGTACGCGGGCAGCTGCGGTCCGGTGAAGTACTGCGGGTCCCGGGGGCGCTTCGCCTCCGGGTTCGCGGGGCGCGCGGCGGGTTCGAGGTGCGGGATGTGCTTGGAGCAGTGGATGTACGCCTCGTCGACCGTGACGTGGACCCAGACCTCGGGGCGGCGGCCCGGGGCGGAGTCCACCGGCAGGTGTGGGTAGTGCGTGCGTATCTGGGCGTCGGGGACCAGCAGGGCGCTGCCGTTGACATGGAGTCCGATGTGATCCCGGGTGAAGTCCATGAAGAGCATGCCGAGTTGGGGGTTCTCGGTGATGTTGCCCGCACTGGCCATGACGCCGTTTCCGCGGTACTCCGGGTAGGCGAGGGTGCGGTCGTCGAGGATCTGCACGAACCCGGGAGGCCCCGCGCGGAAGCTGGCGTCGCAGGCGCCCCGCGCGTCGGAGGTGGAGAGGAAGACCATCGACATCCGCGCGATGAACGTGCACATCGCCGGCGTGAGGTACGGGTGCACCTGCCGGTCGTAGAACTCGGCGGCGCGCTCGACGGTGCCGCGGCGCTGTTGCAGCATGCGCTCGCCTGCTGAGCCGAAGCGGTGGTCGGGCGTGGTCACTGAGGGCGTGCTCCTGGGTCGGGAGGAGTGGAGTCTAGAGGAGCGACCGGTGGGGCAGGTGGGGGACCGTCGTTGCGGGCCTCTCAGGTCAGGGACAGGGAGGGGACGTCGAGCGGGTCGTGGCGGATGCGCGCCTGCGGGACGCCGGTCCGGCGCAGCACGTCGGCCGCGGCAGTGACCATCGGGGCGGGGCCGCTGAGGTACGCGTCGTGCTGGTACCAGGGCCCGAACTCCGCGAGCACGCTCGGCAGTGAGCCGTTGAGGCCGACGATGTCCTGGTGGGAGACGGCGGCCCGAACCCGCAGCCAGTGGTTGCGCTGCGCGAAGCGGAGCATCTCGTCCATCCCGTAGAGCTCGTCGGAGGTGCGGGCGCCGAAGAAGACGTCCATCTGGCGTCCGCCGCCGTGGCGGGCGCTCTCCTCGATCAGGGCGCGGATCGGGGCCAGGCCGGTGCCTCCGGCCACGCAGAGGATGTCGTGGTTCGAGGAGTGGTCGAGCACCATGTCCCCCAGCGGAGGCCCCAGTTTGACCTGGTCGCCGAGCATCGCCCGGCGGACCAGGGCGTTGCTCACCCAGCCGCCCGGCACGGCCCGGACGTGGAAGGTGAGCGTCCCGTCCTGGCGCGGGGCGTTGGCCGGGGAGTAGTAGCGCCACTCGCGGGGCCACCAGGGTGTCTCCATGCTGACGTACTGTCCCGCGGCGTAGCGGTAGGGCTGGTCGGGCAGCACGGTGATCGCCGCGATCCCGTACGCGAACTCCTCGCGGTGCACGATCCGGGCGGCCCAGGAGGCGGGCCGCACCATGGAGTCCGCGTCGGCGGCGCTCATCATGACCTGCGCGACGGTGGTGTACGCGAGGGTCCACGCGCGGGCCGTGTCGGCGGTCCACGCGGGGCCGGCGAAGCGGGCCAGGGCGGCGAGCAGGCACTCGCCGACGGCGTCGTAGTGCGCGTTCTCGGTGCCGAACTTGCGATGGTCTCGGCCGAGATGCGCACAGAAGCGCTGCAGCTGCTCCGGGTCGTCGACGAGGTCGACGATGTGCAGCAGGGCCCGCAGCAGGCGTCCGCGCTGGACGTCCATCCCCGGCGGGAACATGTCCCTGACCTGGGGGTAGCGCGTGAACAGGATGGAGTAGAAGTACACCGCCAGATCTGCGGCGTAGGGCTCGACCACGACCACGCTGGCACGCACCAGCGCGATGTCGCGGGGCGTCAGACCGCCCTCGTGCCCCCCGCCCGGCGCCTCTGCTGAGGAAGCCGCCGCCCCGCCACCGTTCTCAGCGGCGCCGGTACCCTTGGGGGTGTCGGATCGCGGCGTGCCGGACTGTCGGGGTTGGAACCACAAGGTGGAATGCTCCAGGTCGGAAATAACGTCGCACAACATCCCCCGTAGGCGCCAAGCCCGGCTTGGGCCCAAGATCTGACCACATTCTTTTCACAGCCCACATCGGCGGCCAACCCTCCACTCAATATGGCGATGAAACCAACACATGTCGCACACATATGTGAAGGCGTTACGCGGGTGCGTCACGACGGCACGGCCGTGCGGCCTACACCGGTCATCCGGCTTACGGTTCCCTGACGAGGCGTGGTGCTGCGCCCCGGTGCGACGACGACGCCGTTAGCGTCGCCGGTATGAAGATTCTGCTCACGGGTGGGGCCGGGTTCATCGGTTCGGCGGTGGCGCGGCGACTGGTCGCCGCCGGGCACCGGATCAGGGTGCTCGACGCCCTGCTCCCGGCCGTCCACGCCGACCGGAGCGCGGCGGGCGCGCTGCCCGCCGAGGTCGATTTCGTGCACGGCGACGTCCGCGACCCGCAGACGGTGGAGCGCGCGCTGCGCGGCACGGACGCGGTCTGCCACCAGGCCGCGATGGTCGGACTGGGGCTCGACCTCGCCGACGCGCCGGAGTACGTCGGCTGCAACGACCTCGGCACCTCGGTGCTGCTCGCCGCCATGGCCCGGACCGGCCCCCGTCATCTGGTCCTGGCCGGTTCGATGGTGGTCTACGGAGAGGGGCGCTACGACTGCGCGGAGCACGGACGGGTCGCCCCCGGGCCGAGGCGGGCCGTCGACCTGGACGCCGGGCGGTTCGAGCCGCCGTGTCCCCGCTGCGGCACAGCGCTCGCGCCCGGTCTGGTCGGCGAGGACGCGGCGGCGGACCCGCGCAACGTCTACGCCGTCACCAAGCTCGCCCAGGAGCACCTGGCCGCCGCCTGGGCCCGCGCCTGCGGCGGGCGGGTGATCACCTTGCGGTACCACAACGTCTACGGCCCCGGCATGCCGCGCGACACCCCGTACGCGGGCGTCGCCTCGCTGTTCCGCTCGGCGTTGGCGGCTGGTCGCCCGCCACGGGTCTTCGAGGACGGCGGCCAACGCCGCGACTTCGTGCACGTGGATGATGTCGCGTCGGCCAACGAGGCGGCGTTGGCCGCGGTGCTGGACCGGCCGGAGGGCTTCGTGCGCGCGTACAACACGGGCAGTGGCACGGTCCGGACGATCGGCGAGATGGCCACCGCGCTGGCCACGGGTTTCGGTGGCCCGCAGCCGGTGGTGACGGGGGAGTACCGGCTGGGCGACGTCCGGCACGTCACCGCCGACTCGCGCCGGCTGCGGCGCGAGCTCGGCTGGCGCCCCGCGGTCGGGTTCGAGGCAGGGATGGCGGAGTTCGCCACCGCCCCGCTGCGGGGCGAGGCCGCTCGGAGCGTCCAGATCCCGTAGCACCTCTGGGCTTTTTCGGCAAGTCCGCTTCGCCTGGAAGGGGTGCATCCTTACAGATCACGCTGCTCGAGGCCGTGCGGCCGTCCTACACTGCTTACGTGACCGCTGCTTACGACTACGAGGACATGCACCACCTGGTGGACCGGCTCACTCCAACCCAGGTGCGACGGCTTCGCTTGCTCGTCAGCCAGGACGAGGAGCTGTCCCAGGTCGCCGAGTCGCTGCCTGCGGTGGACGCGACAGAGACCGATGGATCGGTGCCGGCGGGGTTGCTGGCGTTGATCGGCAGCATTAACGGTCCGGAGGACCTGGCCGAACGGCATGACGACTACATCCGCGAACGGATGCGCCGGCGTTTCGGCGACTCGGCGTGATCGCCACGGTCCTGGACACTGGACCTCTGGCTGCGGCGTTCAACGCGGCTGACCGGCAGCATGCCGAGTGCGCCTCTCTGCTCATGTCGCTGACCGGCCGTCGTCTGCTGCCCAGCCCGGTCATGACTGAGGTCTGCTGGCTTCTGGAGCGTTGGCCCAAGATCGAGGCAGCGTTCCTGGCCGAGGTCGCACGCGGGACCTTCGAGCTGGTCCACCTCACGTCCGCGGACCTGACGCGAATGAGCGAGTTGGTCCTCCGGTACGCCGACTTTCCGCTCGGAGGGGTGGACGCCTCGGTCATCACGGTGGCTGAGCGCTTCGGCGTGGACCGAGTGGCCACTCTCGACCGGCGTCACTTCAGCGTCGTCAAACCCGCGCACGTCCACGCGCTGCTACTCCCGCCGTAGCCCCACCGTGAGACCTTCCGGTACCGGGTACCGGGTACCCGGTACCCGGTACCCGGTACCCGGTACCGGTGCGCGGTGACGTAGGACTTCCGTAAGGCGTCGCAGGCCCCTGCAACTGCAGGTCAGCGCCTAGCGTGGCCGGGGTGACGCTTCCTTCTTCCTCCCTCTCTTCCGCGGTCGTTGCCGAGTCCGTGGACGTCGTGCTGCCGTGTCTGGACGAAGCCGCCGCGCTGCCCTGGGTGCTGAGCCGGATCCCCGACGGATGGCGCGCCGTCGTGGTCGACAACGGGTCGCGGGACGGCTCTGCCGAGATCGCGGCCGGGTTGGGCGCGACGGTGGTGCGCGAGCCGCGACGTGGGTTCGGCGCCGCCTGCTACGCCGGGTTGTCCGCCGCGACCGCCGAGCTGGTGTGCTTCCTGGACTGCGACGGTTCGCTCGACCCGGCCCAACTGTCCCGCGTCGTCGGCCCGGTGGCGGACGGCACGGCGGACCTGGTGCTGGGACGGCGCAGGCCGACCACGCGCGGCGCGTGGCCGCTGCACGCGCGGGTGGCCAACGCGGAGCTCGCGCGGCGGCTGCGGGCACGCACCGGCGCCCCACTGCACGACCTCGGGCCGATGCGCGCCGCGCGGCGCGCGGACCTGCTGGCGCTCGGGCTCGGCGACCGGCGCTCGGGCTTCCCGTTGGAGATGGTGCTGTCCGCGTCGGCGGCCGGGATGCGGATCGCCGAGGTGGACGTCGACTACCGTCCACGGCAAGGGCGTTCGAAGGTCACCGGCACGCTGCGCGGCACCCGGCAGGCCGTCCGCGACATGCGGACGGTGCTGGCCGCACCGCCGCCGACCCTGCTGGTGATCGCCAAGGCCCCGGTGCCCGGCCGCGTCAAGACCCGGCTGACACCGCCCTGCACCCCCGAACAGGCCGCCCGCCTGGCCGAGGCGGCGCTTGCGGACACCCTGGCCGCGCTCTCCCGGATGCCCGCCGGACGGCGGCTTTTGGTGCTGGACGGCGAGCCGGGGCCGTGGCTGCCACCGGGCTGGGACGTCGTGCCGCAGGTCGGCGGTGGGCTGGACGCGCGGCTGGCCGCGGCATTCGCCCACGCCCCGCAGGGCGCACCGGCGTTGCTGGTGGGCATGGACACCCCGCAGCTCGACGTGGCCGGGCTGGCCGAGGCCTTCTCGCCGGCCGTCCGCGCCGGGGTGGACGCCTGGTACGGGCCCGCCGCCGACGGAGGCTTCTGGGCGCTCGGACTGGCCCGCCCCACCCCGGAGTTGGCGCGCCGGCTGCTGGACGGCGTGCCGATGTCCACCGAGAGCACGGGCGCGGAGGTGCTGGATCGGCTCGGCGCGGCAGGATTGACGGTACGTCAACTGCCGCAGCTGACCGACGTCGACACCGCCGAGGACGCCGCTGACGTGGCCCGGCTCGCACCCTCCGGGGGGTTCGCCGCAGCCTGGCGCGAGGTCTCCGGCCTGATCCGGGCCGCCAGGTGAGGCCCGACGCGCCCGCGCGGATCCCCGCGCAGCTCGGCTCACTGCTCGCGCCCGTCCGGGTAGGGCCGGGGCCCAGGCCGTGGGCGCAGGACCCGTACGCCCACGCGATGCGCACCGGTCGCGGCCCGCTGTGGCTGCGCCGTGCCGACGGGCGACGCCACCCGCTGGACGTCGAACGCTGGTGCGCGCAGCCCGACGCGGCGGACCGCAGTCTGCTGGCCCGGTGCCTGCTGACGGGCCGTCCGGTGCTGGACGTCGGCTGCGGTCCGGGGCGGCTGGTCATCGAGCTGCTCGCACTGGGGCTGCCCGCCCTCGGCGTGGACGTCACCGGCGCGGCGGTGGCCCGTACCCGTGCGGGAGGCGGCGTCGCGGTGTGCCGTTCGGTCTTCGACCGGCTGCCCGGCGAGGGCCGCTGGGGGACCGCGCTGCTGGCCGACGGCAACCTCGGCATCGGCGGCGACCCGGCCGCCCTGCTGGCCCGCTGCCGCGAACTGCTCACGCCGGGTGGGGCGGTCCTCGCGGAGGTCGAACCCGACGACGTGGACGACCGGGTGACGGTGCGGGTCGAGGACGCGACCGGGTGGAGCGGTCCGTCGTTCGCCTGGGCCCGTGTCGGCGCCTCCGCCGCCGTGGCGTGCGCGGCGGAGGCCGGACTGGTGGAGACGGAACGCTGGACGGTTGACGGACGCCGGTTCGTGGCCCTCACCCGCCGCGACTGAATGGACGTCAGGTCAGAGGGTCAGAACGGCTGAAGCGCCCTGCTGTTCGCGCCGGTTCGCGGCGCTCCGCCGCCGGAGCGCCGCGCCGGCCAGGACCAGGCCGAGCGCCGCCGAGTAGGCCGCCACCTGTGCGTCGCCGCCGATCAGGTAGACCGCCTGCCCAGCGACCGGGACCCCGAGCCACTCCCAGCGGCCGTCCATCGCGACCAGGGCCACCAACAGCAGCCCGTACCAGGGGTAGTCGGGCGTCAGCGCCAACAGCAGGGCGCCGTAGACCACCAGCGCACCGGCCCAGGGCCGGTCGGGGTCGCCACGGCGCAGCACGTACAGCGCGACAGCGAGCACGATCAGCGCCGCCACGGGCGCTGCGGCCGGTCCGGGGAGGAACTGCAGCAGCCCGAACCGGGCGGCGGTGCCGTCGTCGTAGCCCTCCTGGTGCAGGTATCCGGGCAGAAAGCCGATGACCTGACGGCCCGACAGGACGAGATACGGCAGGTAGGCGAGCGCGAAGCAGCCCACGGCGACGGCGGGGAGCAGCAAGTCCCGGCGCGTCGGTCGGCGGGCCAGGACGCCGGACAGCGCGCCCGGCAGGGCCAGCGCGGGCAGCAGTTTGGTGGCGATCGCCGCGCCCAGCGCCGCTCCGCCCAGCGCCGCTCTGCCCGGCGCCGCTCCGCCCAGCGCCGCTCTGCCCAGCGCCGCTCTGCCCGGCGCTCGCCGGTGGCGTACCGCCAGGGCCAGCCCGACCACCGTCAACAGCGCGCCGAGGGCGTCGACATGGGCGTCGTTGACCGCCCAGACGGCCGTGCCGGGGAACCAGCCCCACAGCGCGGCCCGGCGACGGCGCTCGCGCGGCAGCACGAGCAGCAGCACGCCGGTCGTCGCCACGGCCAGCAGCGCTCCGCCCGCCTGGGCCGCGCGGACGCCGTGGCCGTGCTCGACCAGGTGCAGGACCAGGAACCAGGCCTGGGCGACGGGCGGGTAGATCGTCGGCACGCCGGGCCGGTTGATGTGCGTGCACTGGCCTGCCGTCGTGCGGCGCTCGTCCCAGGCCGTGCAGGCGCCGATGGACGCACCCGTGGGCGGGAAGAGCGTGGGCTCCTCGGCGCGCAGGTGCGCCAGCTGGGGCGCGTCGGGCGGGTAGGCGTAGGGGGAGATCCCGGCGGCCTGGACATGGCCGTCCCACAGGTAGCGGTAGGCGTCGTCGCTGGTCCTCGGTGCGACCAGCAGCGCGGCGGCGGCCACGGCGACGCTGCCGACCAGCACCAGTGCGGTCACCCTGCGGGCGGGTACCCGCCGCAGGGTCACCAGGGCGAGGGCGAACAGCACGCAGTCGAGCGGGTACCAGACCAGCAGCGGCCCCCGGTGGCCCAGGGTGCCGCCCCCGGTGAACGTGCCGACCAGTGCGGCGGTGAGCGCGGCGAGTGCGGCGAGGCAGAGGGCGGTCGCCCACGCCGGACGGCGGTCGGCCGCGTCGTCAGTGGCGTTGGCGGTGGCGGTGGTGGCGTCGGCGCCGTCGTCGGGAGCCGGCGAGGTGGGTTTCAGCAGGGTGGACACGTCGTCACCCTGCCAGCGCGTCCGGTCCGGCGGACCGTGGCGCGGGCAGCCGTACGACTTCCGTAAGCAGGCCGCTACCCCGCAACGGCCCTGGCAGCGGGTGTGATGGAGAGGTGCGAGACGACGAACCGACTCCCCGTGCTCGGCAGTTCGATCTGCCGCTGCCCACCCCGCCCGAGGCGCTGCGGAAGGGACCGCTGCGCGAGGGCGCCTTCTCCTCGCGGCTGCACGATCCACGCACCGCGGTGGTGATCGGCCGCTGGCTCGGCGCGGCCCTGATCGTCTGCTTCGTGACCGGCCTCTACAGCCATGTGCTGCAGAACCCGCCCACGTGGCTGCGCGACCACCTGCCGACCCGGCCCGCCGGGCTCTACCAGTTCACCCAGGGCCTGCACGTGGGCACCGGCATCGCGGCGATCCCGCTGCTGGGAGCCAAGCTGTGGACCGTCTACCCGCGGCTCTTCGAGTGGCCGCCCGCGCGCAGCGTCCGGCACGCGCTGGAGCGGCTGGGCATCCTGCTGCTCGTCGCGTCGATGCTGCTGGAGCTGTTCACCGGGCTGCTGAACACCTTGCAGTGGTACGTCTGGCCGTTCCCGTTCCGGCAGACGCACTTCTGGCTGGCGTGGATCGCCCTGGGCGGGCTGCTGCTGCACCTGGCCGTCAAGGCGCAGGAGATCGCCGCCCACTGGCGCCGGGTGCGGCCCGGCCTGGCGGAGCGCCGCGCGTACCTGACCACGGTCACCCTCTCCGTGCTGGCGGTCACCGCGGTGACCGCCGGGCAGAGCGTGCCGTGGCTGCGCGGGCTGGACCTGCTGGCGCCGCGCCGCCCGGACGTCGGCCCGCAGGGTCTGCCGGTCAACCGCACGGCTGCCGCCGCCGGTACCGAGCAACCACCGGCCGACTGGCGGCTGCGGGTGGACGGGCCGCACCCCTACGAGCTGACGATGGATCAGTTGCTCGCGATGGACCAGCACGAGGCCGATCTGCCGATCGCCTGCGTCGAGGGCTGGAGCGCGTCGGCGCGCTGGACGGGTGTGCGGATCCGCGACCTGGTGGCGCGAGCCGGGGCGCCGCCGACCGCGCGGTTGCGGATCACCTCGCTGGAGACGGCCGGCCCCTACGCGGTGACCGAGATGGAGCCCGCCTACGCGCACGATCCGCTCACCCTGCTGGCACTGCGCGTCAACGGCGAGGTGCTGCACGCGGACCACGGCTACCCGGCCCGGGTCATCGCCCCGGGCCGACCCGGCGTCCTGCAGACCAAGTGGGTGCAGCAGATCGAGGTGATCGCATGAGGGATCGAGGTGATCGCATGAGGACGACGACGGTGGTGCGCGGAACCCTGGTCGTGGCCGCGGTGTCGTCGGTCGGGTTCGGTGTGTACGGGCTGCTGACGGACCCGTACATTCACGACCCGCTAGACGTGGTGGTGTGGTCGGTCGGCGGAGCGGTGCTCCACGACGGGCTCTGGCTGCCGCTCGTCTGCCTGTTCGGGGCCGCGCTGCCGAGGCTGCCGTGGACCGTGCGCGGCGGCCTGGTGGTGGCCGCCGCGCTGACGGCGGTGGGGTTGCCGGCAGTCCTGGACGCGGGCAACGACCACGGCAACCCCACCCTGCTGCCGCTGCCCTACCTGCGCAACTGGCTGGTGCTGCTGGGTGTGACGGCCGCGGTGACGTCGGTGGCCGAGGGGATCAGGAGGGCACGCCGGGCACGCCGGGAAGGCCGGTGGTCAGGCCGTCCAGGGCGTGCGAGCAGACGCAGTCCCGGTCCCGGGTCTTCGGCAGCCGCGCGACGGCGCTGAACAGGACGCTGCGCAGCCGGTCGACGTTGCGCGCGAACTCGGCCAGCACCTCCGTGTGGGTGACGCCCTCACCGGTCTCGACGCCCGCGTCGAGGTCGGTGACCAGGGCCAGTGACGTGTAGCAGAGGCCCAGTTCGCGGGCCAGCACCGCCTCGGGATGGCCGGTCATCCCGACCGCCGACCAGCCGTTCGCGCTGAACCAGCGCGACTCGGCGCGGGTGGAGAACCGCGGCCCCTCGATCACCACCAGCGTGCCGCCGTCCACCGGCTCCCACGCCTCGCCGCGCGCGGCGTCCAGCGCGGCGGCGCGCCCCACCGGGCAGTACGGGTCGGCGGCCGAGACATGCACCACGCCCGGCACCGACCCGTCGGGCAGCGGCACCGCGTCGTAGAAGGTCTGCGTCCGGCCCGAGGTGCGGTCCACGAACTGGTCCGGCACCAGCAGCGTGCCGGGCCCGTACGCGCTCCGCAGGCCGCCGACCGCGCACGGCGCCAGCACCTGACGCACGCCGAGGGTGTGCAGCGCCCACAGGTTGGCGCGGTAGTTGATCCGATGCGGCGGCAGCGTGTGCTCGCGACCGTGACGCGGCAGGAACGCCACCCGGCGGCCGTCCAGCTCCCCGAGGAAGAGCGAGTCGCTGGGCGCGCCGTAGGGGGTGTCGACGACGGTCTCGGTGACGTGGTCGAGCAGGGCGTAGAGGCCGGAGCCCCCGATCACCCCGATCTCGGCGGACTCGGCGGATTGGGTCATCTGGCTCCTCCAGGGCTGAGTTGTCCCACAGGCCCGGAAGGGGTTCGGACCTCCCCATGACCGTAGGCGTGCGCCCGGCCCCGAAGGCGGCCACGGCTCCTTACGGATCACGGACGGATCAGCCATCCTGCCGACGCCTCGGTCGACAGACAGCCCTATCCGTTGATGTCCAGCGCCGTCCCGTACAACCGGTTCACCCTCAGGCGGACGACCACGCGGCGCTCTGCGACGAGCCCCTCCAGGAATGCTGCCTCGTCCTGCGGCTTCGCGCCCTCGGGGATCATCCCGAGCAGTTCTCGGCCGACCACGTCGCCGGGAACGGTGGTGGGCTCGGAGACCTCGGCCTCGCCCTCGGCGACGGCGAACGACCAGACGTCGCCGCCCTGTACATGCAGCGCCGCACTCGGGTTGCGCCGCAGATGCTTGACCTTGATGCGGTCGGCCGTGGTGGAGAACCGCGCCATGCGGGCCTCGGGGTCCCAGTGGTAGACCATGGTGGTCAGATGCGGATGGCCGCTGCGCTTGACTGTGGCAAGCGTGCCGAACTGGTGGGTGCCGAGCAGCTCCGACACGGCATCGGCGGACAGGGTGCGAGGCGCTGGTCCTTGAGTCATGCCGTGGTCAACGTCCGTGTCCAGATGGGAATTTCCATACCCGACGGGCAGTCAGTCCGCAGGTCGCAGGTCCAGCATGCAGAAGACCTTGTCGTACCTGCGGTCGCCGACGGCGACGAAGTCCGGGAGGCGGCCGTACTCGGTGAAACCCAGCGACCGGTACAGCTGCAGGGCGTTGACGTTGTCCCCGCGCGCGTCCAGCGTCAGCACCTCGATCCCCGCCGCCCGCGCGTCGGCGACCAGCGCGGCGGTCAACGCCCGGCCGATGCCGTGTCCGTGAGCCGCCGCAGCCACCGCGATCTTCTCCAGATCGGCGTGCGGCCGGTGGGTCGGCCGGGCGTACCGGAGCCAGTAGCCCAGGCCCACGAGCTGACGGTCCACGTACGCGGCCCGCAAGGACGCGTCCCCGACCTGCGCGGCCGAGGCGACGTCGTCGAGGAGCCCGGCGACCTCCGCGCGCGATGGTGGCTCGACCCACCCCAACGCGGCGCCCCCGCCGACCAGCTCCGCCAGGATCGCGTGGGCCGCCTCCGCGAACCCGGCCTCCAGCTCCGGATCAGCGGCCAGCTCCCGGATGTCGAGGATGGCGGGCCCGTCGGCCGCAGCGTTGATCATGGCGGCAGCCTAACCGGCCGCACACCGCGGCTCGGTCCCGCGTCGGCCAGGCGCCGCTGACATCAACCGTCTGTGCCGTGGGCGAGGTGCAGGGCCCGTCGGGCCAGCCAGAGTTCGTGGCGGTCGGTCGGGGGACGGAGGAGGGAGCGGTGGAGGAGTTCCTCGATCCGGGCGAGGCGCTTGCGGACCGCTGTGAGCGAGAGCGACAGCTCCTGCGCGGTGGGGGTGAGCCGGGCGTCGTGGCGCAGCCAGGCGGCGAGGGTGCGGGCGGCGTCGGGCGCGTCGTCGAGGGGGCGGAGCAGGCGCAACGCCCAGTCCGCCACGGCCTGGCGGCGAAGGAGCTCGTCGAGCGAGCGCATGCTGTCCGCGCGTGTGCCTGACGGGGCGTCAGTGATCTGCGGGCCGGTCTCTGTGCGCAGGGCCAGGGCGAGCAGGGACTGGTCCGCCAGCCGGTCGAGATCGAGGGCGAGCAGCTGCTCGATGTGCCGCAGCCGGGCGGCCAGGGTGTTGCGGTGGATCTTGAGCAGTGACGTCGCCCCTGAGGCGAAGCCGAGCCAGGAGTTCGCGGTGACGGTGAGTTCGGTGCTGTCGGGGTCCTGCAGGCGCTGCGGCACGTGGGTCCGGAGCGGTTCGAGGAACTGCCGGGCCCAGCCGCGGATGGGGGCCCCGATGACCAGGGCCGGGTCGGGGTGGTGCGAGAACATCGCCCACCGCTGCGCGCGGGTCCGCGCCGTGACCAGGGCGTGGACCGCCTGCCCGTAGCCGACGGACGCATCGCGGATCGCCACGACGTCGCTCACTCCCACGAGGCATTCGCCCGTCGCGGAGGTGACGGCGGCTGCGAACGTCGAGGGCGCGTCCGGGGGAGTGCCCGGCTCGGCCGGGACCAGGACGGCTATGTGATCGTCGTAGACCGGGCAGGGGATGACCCACGCGTCGGGCCGAAGCCCGCGGCACCGGCGTGCGAGTGCCGGCTTCAGGTCGGGTGCGGTCGCGACGACGTGGTAGCGGATCACCTCCGGCAGTTCGGGGCCGAGGACCTCGGCGACCTGCCGTGCCGTGGAGACGTGACCGTTCATCAGCAGGTGCAGCACGGCCTCCCGGTTTCGCGCCTCGGCGACCTCCAGCCGCAGGCGCTGCGTCTCGGCGCGTTCCTCCCGCCAGCAGAGGTCCAGAGCGGACGACGCGTCCGCGAGCAGCCGGGGCAGGTGCTCGGGAGCGGGACCGGCGGCGACGGCGGTGAGCACCGGCCCCGGGCCGTCGGTCGCACCGTTCAGGCCGACGGCCACGACGGTGACGTCCTGCTCGACCACGCTCAATGTCGTCAGCGCGCGGGCACCCACCTGCCCGGCCACGCGCTGGGCCAGCTCCGTGTGGCGCGCGGCGCCGTCACCTGCGCAGAGCAGCGTGCCGTCGGGGGCGGTCAGCAGGATCTGCGCGCCGGTGCGGCGGGCGAGCCACCGGAGCAGGGCCCGGGTCCCGCCCTTGCGGGCCGCGCGTTGGATCGCCAACACGTCGTCAGCCCGCCGGTCGCGTCGGTCGGGCCAGGACGCGGCAGTCGCCGAGATGTCCACGCTCACCCCCGTCGGTGCTGATGTCCCCGCCCGGATGTCCCTGATGTCACTGTGCAGTTCGGCACCTTGGTACCGGTCTCACTGTGCACCAGGAAACTAGGCGAGCCCCACAGGATTTTCTAAAGTCTCCCTTGTCCTCGCGCGGACGGGGGACGCGCGAGGACACCGGAGGAGGGGCCGGGTGGCGAACGAACGTGTCGTCACCCGGCCGTTCGCATGCCCTGTCCCGTACTACGGCAGGGAGTTGACGGCGCCCGTCGTGGCGCTGCATCCCTTCTCGGCGAGCGGCGCCTGCGCCAGCGGGCCGACGGCCGGCAGGGACGCGACCTCCTGGGTGACCGTGGACGCGGTGGAGGCGCACCAGTCGCCGACGGCGTGGACGCCGTTCGCGTCGGGGCCGATGTGGGCGACCGGCCCGAGAGGGTTGGCGGTGTCGGCCTGCGCGGCGGGTGCGGCGATGCCGAGGGTGGCGGTGGCGAGGAGCCCGAGGGTGAGCATCTTCTTCATGTCAGGCTCAACGACCCGACCGGGGACGCGTCACGTCCCCTGCGTCACGTCCGCGCCGACGTGCGGCCGTTTGCCTCGCCGTCGGGTGACCGATGACGCGTACTATCGGACGCCGATATCGGTTGCGTGACCCACGCGGGAGGTCGGCGATGCGGGAGTTCCAGCGCGGTGCCGTGCGGCTGCACATCCTGCACCACGCGACCGAACGCGAGATCCACGGCGCCTGGATGGCCGATGAGTTGGCCCGGCACGGCTACCGGATCAGCCCCGGCACGCTCTACCCGACACTGCACCGCCTGGAGGCGGAGGGGCTGCTGACCTCCGAACAGCAGGTGGTCGACGGCCGCGCCCTCCGGGTCTACCGGGCGACCTCCGCCGGTCGACGGGCGCTGGCCGAGGACCGCCGCGCCCTGGCGGAGCTGGCACGCGAGCTGTTGCCCGCCGACCAGTTCCCTCGGTAGTCGCGACCCGCCTTCAGCGCGCCCGCGCCCGCGCCCGCGCCCGTGCCCGTGCCCGGCGCACGCCGTACACCGCGGCGCCCAGGGCCAGCACCGCGGCGCCGGACACGACGGAGCTGCCCGGCAGGGAGAAGGCCAGCAGCAGGCAGCCGGCCAGGCCCAGCGCGGGGACGACGCGCGGCGGACGGCCCTCCGCCCGGGTGAGCGTCCAGGCGGAGGCGTTGGCGATCGCGTAGTAGGCGAGCACGCCGAAGGAGGAGAAGCCGATCGCGCCCCGCAGGTCCGCGAAGGCGGCGAGCACTGCGACGACCGCGCCGACGGCGAGCTCCGCGCGGTGCGGGACCTGGAAGCGCGGGTGGACGGCGGACAGCGCGTGCGGCAGGTGCCGGTCGCGCGCCATGGCCAGAGTGGTGCGCGACACCCCGAGGATCAGCGCCAGCAGCGACCCGGTTGCCGCGACCGCTGCCCCGACCCGTACCACCGGGGCCAGGCCCGGCACGCCTGCGGCCTTCACCGCGTCGGTCAGTGGAGCTGTGGCGTGCCCCAACGCGCCGGGGCTCAGCACCGTCAGCACGGCGACGGCCACGGCCGCGTAGACGACCAGCGTGACGGCCAGCGCCATCGGGATCGCCCGGGGGATGGTGCGCGCCGGGTCGCGGACCTCCTCGCCGAGGGTGGCGATGCGCGCGTAGCCCGCGAAGGCGAAGAAGAGCAGGCCCGCCGCTTGGAGCACCCCGCCGAAGCCGGTGTCCGCACCCACGCCCAGGTGTGCGACGGTCGCCTGAGGGGACGTCAGGCACGCCGTGGCGACGGCGGCCAGTACCGCCAGTACCGCGGCGACGATGGTGCGGTTCAGCCAGGCGGCCTTCTGCAGACCGGCGTAGTTCACCGCCGTCAGCGCCACAACGGCCCCGACCGCGACGGCGTGGGCCTCGGCAGGCCAGACGTACGAGCCGACCGTGAGCGCCATCGCCGCGCAGGACGCGGTCTTGCCGACGACGAAGCCCCATCCGGCCAGATAGCCCCAGAAGCCGCCGAGCCGCTCCCGGCCGTAGACGTAGGTCCCGCCCGACTGCGGGTAGCGCGCCGCCAGCCGGGCGGACGACGTCGCGTTGCAGTACGCGACCACGGCCGCCAGTCCGAGCCCGAGCAGCAGCCCCGAGCCGGCCGCTTCCGCCGCCGGGGCGAGCGCGGCGAAGATGCCCGCGCCGATCATCGACCCCAGGCCGATCACGACGGCGTCGAAGACGCCGAGCTGCCGCCGAAGCTGCGGCTCGGAGACGCCTGAGGTCTGCTGACTCATCACTCACTCCGTCACGGCGGTGCTCGATATCGGCACACGATAGCCATTCCGGCGAGCGCCTCGGCTCCGTCGGCGGCCCGTGGTGGCGGCATCTGAAGGTGCTCTGAGGTTCCGGACGCGGATTGTCATGACCATGGACCGTGGTTACGTTCGAGTAGTCACCATCGCACGGGGAGACAGTCCGAGAGGGCTGCCATCTGCATGTTCGTCTTCCCGTCAGGCGGTGTTTCACGGGGGTAGGCCAGACACACACAAGGGAGCTTTCCGTGACAACAGCAGCTGCCACGTCGCGACGGAGTCCGAGAACCCGCGCCTTGGGAACCGACCCGAGCACCAAGCGCCTGCACCGGGCCGCGGTCGTGCGCATCGGCTTCGGGCTGGTGTGGGCCGTCGACGCCTCGTTCAAGTGGTTGCCGGGCTTCATCCACGGCCAGACGATCAGTGACGAGCTCGGCCAGGCGACGTCCATTCACATCCCGGTGATCCACCAGTGGCTCCAGATGTGGCACACGATCGGGGGCGCCTCGCCGGGAGCCTTCGCGGTGGTGACCGCCGTCACCGAGACCGCCATCGCCTTAGGGCTGATCTTCGGAGTCCTCAGCAACGCCGTCTTCGTCGGCAGTGCCCTGTACTCACTGGGCATCTGGTCGTCCGCCGAGGCCTTCGGGCTGCCGTGGAGCACGCCGGGCATCACCGACGTGGGCCCCTCGGTCGCCTACATCTTCGCCTCGCTGGCCCTGCTGCACGCGCATGCCGGTGCGACCTGGAGCCTGGACACCCGGCTGCGGACCCGGCTCGGCCGCCTGGCCTGGCTGTCCAGCCCGGCCGTCGGGTCGATCGCGACCTGAGCCGGTGCGTCGCGGCGTGGCGGCGTCGCGGCGTGGCCACGGTGCGGCACGCCGGAGTTCGTCCGGCCGCGGGAGCGGAAAGGCCGTGCAGGCCCGGGCAGTTGCCGGGGCCTGCACGTTCGGTCGAGCAGCCGGACCTTCGACAGCCGCTCGGCCCTGTCTTGCGTCAGTCCTGGTCCCATACGACCCCGGATAGGCTGTCGGTGTGGCATGGGAACAACCGTGGTTCGTCGGGGGCGCGCCGGAGTGCTCACATGAGTGCGCCTGTTGAGGTCCCGGAGGACATCGAAGAGCGGGTTCGAGGGCTGTGTCTGGCGCTGCCCGAGGTGACGGTTCGTTTCGACGAGTCACGAACGAGCGCGAGATCGACGGCGCATTCGTTCGACATCCGCCGGAGGTCGTTCTGCCTGCTGGTGGCACGCGAGGGCCGGACCGGTGAGCCCGTTCCGCTGCTGGTGTTGCGTGCCGCTCCAGGTGACCGCGAGGCCTTGTTGTCCACTGGCTACCCGTATTTCGCTTCGCCGGCCGGCCATGATCGGATCGTGGTGCTGCTCAGCGATCACACCGACTGGCAAGAGGTCCGTGAGCTCGTGACCGAGAGCTACCGGATGCTCGCGCCGAAGAAGCTCCGCGCACTCCTCGACTAGGCGTCGCCGCGGCGACGATGCGGCGGCGACGCGCTGAGGACTGAGCCGTTGTCGGCAACTCCCGGGAGCCGCTCAGGCGTTGCCACCCGCGCCCGCGAGGGCGGGCTGCTCCTCGGGGACGGTTGCCTCCTGCGTCGGCTTCGGGCGGGCGCCGCTGCGGGTCGCGCCCACTCCGGCGGTCACCACCAGCGCGACGCCGAGCGCCGGGCCCGCGCCCGGGATCTGGTGCAGCACGATCGCGCCGATCAGCAGGGCGATCGCGGGCTCCAGGCTCATCAGGGTGCCGAAGGACGACGCGGTGAGGCGTCGCAGGGCCAGGAATTCCAGCGCGAACGGCACCAGCGGGCTGAGCACGGCGAGGCCGAGCATGATCAGCACCGGCCCCCACGCCAGCCTGCCGCCGAGCGTCGGTGCGGCCACGAGCATGGCGACCACCGCCGCCACCGGCATCGAGACCGCAAGCCCGCTCATGCCGGTGACCCGGTCGCCGACATGCTGGGTGAGCAGGATGTACGCCGCCCAACACCCGGCGGCGGCCAGCGCGTAGAGGAGGCCGAGGGCGTCGATGCCGCCGTGCCAGGGCTCGGTGAGCAGCGCAACGCCGAGTCCGGCGGCGACCGTCCACACCCGGCGTCCGTGTCCCGGACCGAAGAGCGACACCGTGAGCGGGCCGAGGAACTCCAGCGCGCTGGCCGTGCCGAGCGGGAGCCGGGCGATCGCGAGCGCGAAGAAGATCATCATCCCGGACGTCACCACGCCGAGGCCGACGCACGCGGTGAGGTCGCGGCCCGCGAAGTCGCGCCGACGGGGCCGGACCAGCGCCAGCAGCACGATCCCGGCCCAGGCCAGCCGCAGCCCGGCCGTGCCGAGGACGCCGAGCTGCGCGAACATCGGGACGGTGAGCGCCGATCCGAGCTGGACGGTGCTCATGGAGGCCACGCCCATCAGCGTCCCGACGCGGGCGGCGTTGCCGCGGGACGCGGAGGTGCTGGTCACAGGCTCGGGGGAGTGGGTCGTGGCGCTCATGGGATGAGTACACCGCGCGGCAACCGTTCGCGTCCACGCGCGGATCACGGACTGACCGTTCGGAGATTGCGAACGATTAGGCGTGCGGTCCGCAAGAATGGCGGGATGGAGACGCGGCGACTGCAGGTGTTGGTGGAGCTGTCCCGGCTCGGCTCGATGCGGGCCGTGGCCGACGCGCTCCACACCACCACGTCCACGGTGTCGCAGCAGATCGCGACGTTGGCCCGGGAGGCCGGTGCGGCGCTGATCGAGCCGCAGGGCCGGCGGGTCCGGCTCACGCCCGCCGGTCGGCGGCTGGTCGAGCACGCGATCGTCATCCTGGCCGCGGTCGACGCGGCCGAGCGCGACCTCGCCCCCGGTGCGGAGCCCAGCGGCACGGTACGGGTGGCGGGTTTCGCCACCGCGCTGCGTGCGCATGTGCTGCCGATCATCGAGCAGCTGGCGGAGGAGTACCCGCGCCTGCGCGTCCTCGTGCGCGAGCACGAGCCCGCCGAGTCGTTGGCCTTGCTCGCGGCGGACGAGGTGGATCTGGCGCTCACCTACGACTACAACCTCGCGCCAGCGACCGCCGACCCGGCCCTGATCGCCGCTCCGCTGTGGACCGTTGCCTGGGGTCTCGGCGTCCCGGCCTCCGACGCTGACGGGTCCGACGCCCGCGCGGCCACGTCCGTGGACGTCTTCGACCGCTTCCGCGCGGCGGACTGGATCGGCAACTCCCGGAACACCGCCGACGAGACGGTCATCCGCACGCTCGCCTCGATGGCGGGCTTCACCGCGCGGATCACCCACCGCTCCGACAGCCTCGACCTGGTCGAGGACATGATCACCGCCGGACTGGGCGTCGGCCTGCTGCCGCTGGACCGCCCCACCGTCCCCGGCGTCCGGCTCCTGCCCCTGACCGCGCCGGACGTGTTCCTGCGCGCCTTCGCGGTCACCCGTCGCGGCCACGCGGACTGGCCACCCCTGGCCCTGCTCGCCGACCTGATCGGCCGCCGCGCACACCAGGGGTGACCTGACTCGGCTCCTCCGGATCAGGCGTGCACGTACACGCGGGCTTGCGACGTGGTGTTCAACTTCTCGGGTCTCGCTGGGATGTGCGCTGGTCGGGGCTGTGACGACGGCCCTGGTGCGGCAGCACGAGCCCGCCCCCGAGCGGCCGTGCGGGCGTACGGATCAGCATCCCCAGCCACACCCTGGCCACCGGCCGGTCACTAGGGCCTCTTAATATCGTTCCTCGTTGACCCTCGCCGCACCCGGCAGCGCGCAACACGACACAACGGTGTCCACCGCACGGCAAGGAAGCCGTGCATCGAGGAGGAACGTTCATGCAGGCCCGGAGGATCGGCGCGGTCGCCGCAACAGCAGTGGCGCTTGTGGCTGCCCGCGACCTTGTCCAGAAGAGGCACGCACTGCTCAGGAACTTCCCGGTGCTCGGCCACGCCCGGTACCTGTTGGAGACGATCGGGCCGGAGCTGCGGCAGTACATCGTCACCTCCAACGAGGAGGAGCGTCCGTTCAGTCGTGACCAGCGCAGCTGGATCTACGCGTCGGCCAAGGAGGAGAACAACTACTTCGGGTTCGGCACCGAGGTCGACGTCGAGCACGTCCAGGGCCACGCCTACCTGAAGCAGCGCACCTTCGCGGGCGCCATGCCGGACCTGCACGACCCGCAGGCCCCGCTGCCCTCGGCCAAGGTGCTGGGCGGGCCGCGCGGGCGTGCCAAGGCGTTCCGGCCGGCGAGCGTGGTCAACATCTCGGCGATGAGCTTCGGCTCGCTCTCCGGCGCGGCCATCACCGCGCTCAACAAGGGTGCGGCGCAGGCCGGCACGATGCACAACACCGGCGAGGGCGGCCTCTCGCCGTACCACCGCAGCGGCGGCGACCTCGTGCTGCAGATCGGGACGGCGTACTTCGGCTGCCGCAACGACGACGGCACCTTCAACCTCGACAAGCTCAAGGACGTCGTCGAGAGCGCGCCGGTCAAGGCGATCGAGATCAAGCTCTCCCAGGGCGCCAAGCCCGGCCTGGGCGGCATGCTGCCGGGCGCCAAGGTGACCCCGGAGATCGCCAGGATCCGCGGCATACCGGAGGGCAAGGACTGCGCCTCCCCGTCGCGGCACACCGCGTTCAGCGACGTCGACTCGATGCTCGACTTCGTCGAGCTGATCGCCACCGAGACCGGCGTGCCGGTCGGCATCAAGAGCGCGGTCGGCGAGATGGGCTTCTGGCAGGAGCTGGCCACGCTGATGGAGCGCGGTGACCGCGGCGTCGACTTCGTGACCGTCGACGGCAGCGAGGGCGGCACCGGCGCGGCGCCGCGCATGTTCGCCGACTCGGTGTCGCTGCCGTTCCGGATGGGCTTCTCCCGGGTCTACGGCACCTTCGCGGAGCTGGGGCTGACCGACGACCTGACCTTCATCGGCTCCGGCAAGCTCGGCCTGCCGGAGAACGCCGCGGTCGCCTTCGCGCTCGGCGCCGACATGATCAACGTGGCCCGTGAGGCGATGCTGTCGATCGGCTGCATCCAGTCGCAGAAGTGCCACACCGACAAGTGCCCCACCGGCATCGCCACCCAGAACCCCTGGCTGGCCCGTGGCATCGACCCGACCTCGAAGTCCACCCGGGCCGCGGTCTACCTGCGGACGCTGCGTCGGGAGTTGATGAAGGTCTCGTCCGCCGTCGGCGTCGCCCACCCGGGGCTCATCACCCCTGACGACATCGAGATCATGAACGGCGACTACGAGGCCCGCACTCTGGGCGGCGTCTACGGCTACAAGGACGGCTGGGGCGAGCTCACCGCGGACCGCGCCGACGAGATCACCAGGCTGCTCACCGGCAAGCCGAACTCCGGTAAGCAGCAGGTGTGACACCGGACACACCGTCGCGGATCAGGGCAGCGGGAAGATTGCTGCCCTGATCCTGGTTCCCTTCACTGCCCCTGCCCGCACGACCGGTTCCCACCGAGGCGATCACCCCATGTCTGAAGAAGTCCGATTCAAGAGCGTCGTCGGTCCCGAGCTGGCCGGGTCGATCGAGCTGCCGGAAGGCGAGATCCGGGGTTGGGGCATCTTCGTCCACGGCTTCACCCTCGGCAGGAACTCCCCGGCCGCCTCGCGCGTCAGCAAGCAGCTGGCGCGCGAGGGGATCGGCATGCTGCGCTACGACAACCTCGGGCTCGGCGACTCCGGGGGTGACTGGGGGGACGGGTCCTTCACCGTCAAGGTCCAGGACACCGTCCGTGCGGCACAGTTGATGGCCGAGCGCGGCACCCCGGCGGACCTGCTGGTGGGGCACTCGTGGGGAGGCGCCGCCGCCATCGCCGCAGCCGCCGACGCGCCCGGCCTCCACGCGGTCGCCACGATCGGTGCGCCCTCCGACCCGAGCCATGTCGAGCACCAGTACGACGCGGTGGTGGAGCGCGTGCTCAGCGAGGGGCAGCACGAGTGGTTCGTCGGCGGTCGGACCCTGACGCTCAAGCGCGCCTTTGTCAACGACGTCCGCCAGGCCCGTCTCCGCGACCGGATACGGGAGTTGAACATGCCGCTGCTGGTCATGCACTCGCCGACCGACGACACCGTCGACATCGCCAACGCCGGCGAGATCTTCCGCGAGGCGCAACACCCGCGCAGCTTCATCTCGTTGGAAGGCGCCGACCACCTGCTGACCGCACGGGGTCAGGCCCAGCGGGCGGCCCGCATCATCAGCGCCTGGGCCGACCAGTACATCCAGGCGTCACGGCCGCTCGCCACCGCGAGCCGGTCGGTCGGCTGACCTGGCCGTCCATCCGGGGGCGTTGCGTCACTCCATCGTGGGGGTGCCGTTGCGGCAGGTGATATGACGCACCGTCACATCTGCGGGTCGCTGCTCGCGATCTCACGTCGTCATGCCCTCGCGTTCCAGAAGATCTCCAGGTCCTTCTCCTGGATCAGGTCGAAGCGGAGCGCGATCGAGACGAGGGCCTCACGCTTCCAGTCGAGGCGCGGGCTGTCCTGTGCGCCCGCCCGCTCGCGCACCTTGAGCTTGGTACCCGCCAGGTAGTCGATGTGGAAGTTGGCGGCGGACACCGTCAGATCGCGGCATTGGGGAAGGGCGCGCAGCCGGTTGACGACCTCGCCGACGGTGGGGATGGCGAGGCTGGAGGGGTCGCGCAGCCGTGGCTCGCAGAGGGCGAGCAGAACGAGGAAGTACTTCGCCGTGGGGTCGAGCGCGAAGGGCGTGAGCGTGAGTTCGGTCGTGCGGCCGACGGGAGGCTCCGGCCCGGGGTCGAGGAAGGTGTGGCGCGCGGCGAAGACGGTGAACCGGACGAAGCCGTCGGTCAACGGCAGTACCACGCGGGACAGTTCGAACGGGATGGGCGCGCCCAGCCTGCGCGGGGTGACCTTGACGTATCCGCCGCCGCCCTCCAGGTTCTCCACCACGTAGGTCGTCTGCGGACTGAAGTTCGTCAGCCGCCAGTGGTCGTCGCCGGCCGTGATCTCCCCGGCGAAGCGGGAGATGCCCTCGCCGGACAGTGGGATGTCGACCGGGCGCTCCACCGACCCCCGCCCGAACGTGGCTGTCTTGCCCGGGTGGAGCACCAACTGCTGGGGCCTGCCCTGCCGCACGGGACCCACCCCGGGAGCGTCAGGAAGCTGAATGATGACCGATTCCATTGCCGCGCGCCCGCCCCACGTCGTCCGCACACCTGAAGAAGATTCAGAATTCTAGCAGCGGCGGGCATGTTCATGACCGGGCTGGCGGAGCGGGGCGGAGCGACCCTGAGGGCCCTCAGGTTACGCGGGACTGCGGACGGCGGGAGAGTCGGTGTGGTCGACAGAAGGGGGGCTGTCCCATGGAGGACAGCAACGACACCACCACACAGCTCTTTCCAGCAGCTGAGCTGGTCGAGCAGGCCGAGCAGGTCAAGCAGGCCGATCCCACCGCCGCACGGCGGGCGGCCCGGGCGGCTGGGGTCCGGCGGCTGAACAAGAACACACACGACGGGAGCAACCCGTGACGACCATCCAGACCCGGCTCGTCCTGGCGGGCGGGATCACCGGCGTGGCGCTGCTGATCGCCTCGCTCGCCGTGGACTTCAGCGGATCCAACCAGATGACTGTTCCGCAGATGCCGTCGATGTCGAACCTGCCGACGGCGCTGCCGACTTCCTTCCCGACGGACTTCCCAACCGGCTTCCCGACGGGGATGCCCACGGGGCTGCCCACGGATATGCCGACCGGGATGCCGACTGGCCTGCCGACGAACCTGCCCAGCGACTTCCCGACCGCGGGACTGCCCACGGGCCAGCCTGACCTGTCCGGAGGTGGATCGTGAAGGGCCTTCCTTCCCTCTCGTCCCTCGCCCTCACCCTGCGCACCGACCGTCAGGTGCGCGCCAGGGCCCTGCTGATCGCGCGCATCGCCATCGCGCTGTACATCGTCGAGCTGGCGCTCAATCTGATCAGGCCTCATGTGCTGCCCGACGAGCCGGCCCTGTCGATCTTCTACAAGATGCCGGCCGACCTCGCCAAGATGCCCGGACTCGGCGGCTCGTTCAGTCAACTGCTGTCCATGCCGGAGGCGGTCTTCTGGGCCGTGCTGGTGGGCATCGGGGCAGCCGTGCTGCTCCAGGTTCTCGCGGCGGTGCTGCGCCCGAACGAACGGCGTTCGGGCCTGCTGACCTGGCTGACGCTGGGGTGCCTGTTCCTGCCGTTCGGGCTGATCTCGCTGATGGTCGTGTTCGGGTTCTTCCCGACGGCGCTCGCCTGCGTGCCCAGCACGGCGTTCGTGCTGCTCCTGCTGTACGGCGGGGTGCGCTTCGGCCGGGTGCCCGGCGCCGCGTTGCTGACCGCGTTCGGCTGGGGCGCACTGATCGTGTTCGGCTTCGGCCGCGCCTGCACCGGTCTGGCCTTCGGCACCATCAACGGCTATCTGGGCAAGACGTCCGGCACCGACATCAACGCGATGCTCAAGAACACCAACGAGATGATCAACCTGGTGCTCGTGCACCTCGGCATCGTGGACGCGCTCGCCATCGGCGCCGGCGTCGCGCTGCTGCTCCTGCTCTTCCGCTACCGCGTTACCGACGCCGTCACCGGTCTGACGCTCGGGGCGGCCGTGGGGCTCGGGTACAGCTTTGTGGAGAGCATCCTGTTCATTCAGATCTACGGCTCGCTGGGGTCCGCGTTGGGGTCGAGCGGCGGGTTCGAGTACTGGATCCGGCAGTCGATCGGTCTGCTCGGCGGGGAGGTCGCCTTCGGCGCGCTGCTGGGGGCCGGGTTCGCCATCGCCGCCAACTCGCGGCGGTGTGTGCTCGTCACCGGGCTGAGCCTGCTGGCGGCGGGCGGGGGAGCCGTGGGCGCCGAGACGCTCTCGGGGTGGATCTCCGCGCGGCTGGCGAGCCATGTCACCACCGGTGGCGCGCTCGACACCCTGGTGGTCTCGCCGTTCCTGTGGCTGCTGCCGCAACTGCCTTTCATCGGCCTGGCCGTGGCGTTGCTGGTGCTGGGGCTGCGGGAGCGGGCTCCCGCACTGCGTGACGCCCTGGACGCGGAGGCCGCCGTGGGTGCGGCGATCACGCCGGTCGAGCTCACGGTCCTGGCCTCGCCCGCGCTGAGGCTCGGCGCGTTGGCCAGCACCTGGCGCTGGTACGGCCGACGCTCGGCGCTGGTCCTGCACCGGTTGCAGTCGGCCCAGTTGGAACTCGCGAGCTGGCACGCCCAGAAGGACCCGGACAACGATCCGGCCGTCACATCACAGGGGGACGAGTTGCGCGCACGAGTACTGCGGTTGAAGAACGTCGTTCCGGCGGTGACCTCATGACCGCCCGCAGGACCGCGTATCGGACCGCCCGCCTACTCGCCCTGCGTGCGGGCGTGGGCGCCGCCCTCCTGGTCAGCACCTTCGTGTTGCTGAGCCCGCAGCAGGCCTCCGCCTGTGACGTGAGCATCGGCTACAAGCCGTCGGTGAACATCAGTGACCTGGAGCACCCGAGCACCTGCTCCACGAGCACGTCGCTGGTGGGCGCCGGCATCGTGGACGCGCTGGGCCTCGGGGCGCTCGTCGCCGTCGCATGGGGCGCGTTCCGGCGCAGTGAGAAGGGATCTGACTCGGCGTCAACAGGCCAGGTCGGACCGAGCCCCGCCCTGGTCGACTACTTGAGGGCGGCGGGTGTGCCCCGCCCGACCACGGGAGGGCGCCATGAGGGAGAGCGTTAGGAGCCTGTCCCTGTTGGTGCGGGGACTGGTGGCCCTGCTGCTGGTGCTCGTGGTGTCGCTCGGGGCGGCGCAACCGGGAACGGCCGACGGCAAGAGGCCGCCGGGCTCCGCCGACGGAACAGACCTCTCCAAGAAGTTCCCGAACCCGCTGACCAGTCCGCTTCTGCTGCCGGTGCTCCAACTCCGGTTCGAGGTCTACAACGTCCTGCCGGCGGATGAGCGGATCGAAGCGTTCAACGAGTACCGGAACGGAGCTTCGGATCTGATCGACCCGCGGAAACTGACCCAGGGTCAACTCAAGGCTCTTCTGCAGGACCACGCCACAGCCGACGGGCCAGACTGGCAAGGCCAGATGGTCGCCCTCTCCGCCGTGGGTTCCTATCTGAAGCCCGCTGACTACGCTGCACTGACGAAGTCTGGACAGGGCTGGGTCCTGGCGCTGAGCGCACTCAACATCCCGAACAACGAGCATTCCGAGGCCGTGCTCCAGGGGCTTCTGATCGACAATCATGTGGACTTGGGGGCCAAACTCACCGGGGCGTCCGAGCGTCAGCAATGCCCGGCATGCGCCCAGTTCTACGACCCGGGAACACTCACCTATTACGGCTATGCCTACGGTCTGAACAGCGCCGAGACGGCCGCTCTCAACAAGGCCGTCACCTTGATCAGGAATCAAGGGGCGGAGAAGGGCCTCAGTAAGAAGACCGTGACTTACCAGGTCGGTCGGCTACAGGAAAGCTACCGAGCGCTCAAAAAGGATCGGAACACCGCAACCGCCAAGGCGTTGGAGGCCTCTCTCACGGACGCCGGGAAGCAGGCCCTGGCGGCGGCTGGCAACGCGAACAAGATCCTCGGCTCCGAGTTTGTCTTCAGCAAGCCGTGCGATCACGCGCAGGGCTCACAGGTCCCCGGCGTGACCACCGACGACTTGATGCCCGAGTTCATGCCCGAGGCAGCCGGCGACCCGTGCGACGGTGAGCCCACCGCAGGCTCCGGCACCAACTCCGGTGCCTCCACAGGGCTCGGTCAGATGCTCGGGATGCCCGGCACCGCTCCGGGAGGAATCGACTTCTCCAGCCTGCAACTGCGCTATCTCTCGGATCCTGGCGACGGCAGCGGCCTTCAGTACGCCTTCAGCGCGCAGCAGGACCCTGTCCAGGGCGATAACCGCACCGCCACCGGCCTGGCCGCTGCCAAGCTCTCGTCGGACGCGTTCTTCGTCTGGCTCGAACTGGACCCCTCGACGTTCTGGGTCAACCTCAATCCCACCGAGCCGGACCGCATCGTCGACGCCTCCATGGGCCGCACCGACGTCGGGCGGATCATGCTCCAGGCGGATCTGCAACTGAAGAAGGACGTCGGCACGCTGATCCACCCGGGCACGCCGCTCGGCGACCAGTTCTGGTCCCAGCTCGAAGGTGACTGCCTTCCGTCGCGCGTCTGGATCGTGCCCGCCCCCGCCCAGGTCCACTCCGACGGGAGCAAGCTCTACATCCTGAAGGCGCCGCTGGACGTCAAGATGGAGACCGACTACCTCAAGACCGCTCCCGGGCAGCAGTCGGCCAGCACCTGCCCCCAGCAGGGCGACGCGACCAACGCCCACAACCAGGCGCTCTTCCGCAGTCTGGTCCTGCCACAACTGGTCAACCGAGTGAACACCTCCCCGGCCTACGCGGACCTGCGCCGGGTCTACCTCTCCCGCGTCGCCGCCGAGTGGTACCGGCAGTTGAGCACCCAGCAGAGCACCACGTACAAGAACCTGATCGACCAGGGCGACATCAACTCGTGGACGACCGCGAGCGGCTGGAAGCCCATCGACACCTTCAACAGCTACGTCCAGTCGTACACCAAGGGCGAGTACCACATCACCCGCACGGAGAACCGGGGAGGCTCCCTGTACGAGGTCTCCTACGTCTACGGCGGAGTGGACCTGACCAGCGTGCCGATCCAACAGGTCAGTGACGACTCCACCGTGGACAAGGACGTGGCCGCCTCCCTCAGCAACCCGACCGCGCAGAGCGACACAGGGGCCGGGGCGGGCGCGATCTGGTTGGGATCGCCCACTCCGCTCCAGGTCGCAGGCGGGACCCCGCCCGGCGCCAGTCTGTGGTCCACCATCGTCGGGAAGCTGGACGGGCGCAACGGCCTCTTCGCTCTCCTGGCCGTGGCGCTGGGGGCGCTCCTCTTCCTGGTCCGTGACGGTTCGTCGCTCCGGCGGCGAAAGACGTGACGCCGCCCGGGCGGAGCACTTCGTCGTCGTAGCGACCCCCTGCATAATGACTGATGGCTCAACAACCAACGATCGAGCGTCAGTTGGGGGATCTCGCATGCCGCACCAGCCCACCGCGCCCACCGTCCCCGATCCCGATCCCGATCCCATCGTCCTTGACCCCGCCGGCGCGGACCACCACGCCGAACACGAGCAGCTGCGCAGTCACGGCCCGGCGGTCCGCGTCGACATCCTCGGCGTGACCGCCTGGTCGGTCAACGATCCCGCGCTGCTCAAGAAGCTGCTGACCAGCGCCGACGTCTCCAAGGACGCCCGTGTCCACTGGCCCGCCTTCGCCGAGGTCGTGCAGACGTGGCCGCTCGCCCTGTGGATCGGGGTGCAGAACATGTTCACCGCCTACGGGGGCGACCACCGGCGCCTGCGGCGGATCATCGCGCCCGCGTTCAGCGCCCGTCGCGTCGACGCGCTCGCCGAGGTCGTGGAGGGCGTCGTCGCGGGCATCCTGGACGACCTGGACGCGCTCCCCGCCGACGACACCGTCGACCTGCGCGAGCGTCTCGCGAATCCGGTCCCGATCACCGTGATCAGTCACCTCATGGGCGTCCCCGAGGGCCAGCGAGCGGCCTTCCGCGGCATTGTCGACGGCGTCTTCGACACCACCCTCACCACCGAGCAGGCGACCGCCAACACCGCCGCGCTGTACGCGGCGCTCGACCAGCTCATCGCCGCCAAGCGCGCCGACCCCGGCGACGACACGACCTCGCTGCTGCTCGCCGCCCGCGACGAGGAGGGCGACGGGAGCGGCCTGTCCGACGCGGAGCTCCGCGACACACTGCTGCTGATGATCAGCGCCGGGTACGAGACCACCGTCAACCTGATCGACCAGGCGATCACCCTGCTGCTCACCCACCCCGAGCAGCTCGACCACGTCCGGACCGGCAGCGCGGCGTGGAAGGACGTCGTCGAGGAGACCCTGCGGCTGGAACCGGCCGTCAAGCACCTGCCGCTGCGCTACGCCGTCACCGACATCCCCCTGCCCGGCGGGCAGCTCATCGCCAAGGGCGAGGCGATCCTCGCCTCCTACGCGGCGGCCAACCGTCACCCCGACTGGCACGGACCGACGGCCGACGACTTCGACGTCACCCGCGCCAACAAGGACCACCTGGCGTACGGGTACGGGGTCCACTTCTGCCTCGGCGCGCCGCTCGCCCGGCTGGAGGCCGACGCCGTCCTGCGGATGCTGTTCGCCCGCTTTCCGGACGTCGAACTGGCGGTTTCCGAGGCCGAGTTGCAGCCGCTGGGATCGCTCATCTCCAACGGTCACCAGTCGCTTCCCGTGCGGCTGCGGCCGCTGGGATAGGCCCCGGGCGGCGGTTCCCGGGCAGCGGGCGGGAGCTGTTCGCCCGCCCCGGGGTCGGCGCGGGAGGAGTGGCCTCCGCCCTGGTCACCGCGTCCGTCGTGGCCTGACCGCAGGCGCCGCCGTCGCGCCTGGGGCCCCTCCTGGTCCCTCCCGGATTCATCGTCTACATTCCCGTAGACGCACCATGGCAGTGGAGAGGCTGGCGAACCTGGAGTCGGCTTCCTATTTCTACACGGATGTAGATGCTACGGTGCGGGGCAGACGACACGAGGAGGGCATCGGTGGCTAACGGCTCCAGGCGGCGTACGTCCAACCCGTCGGGCCCGTCGGAGTCCGGGGAGCCCGGGCGCCGGGGCCGCCAGGCCGGGCAGGACGCGCCGCGCAGCGCGACGTCCGTCCTGGCGCGGATCGGTGAACTCGGCGCCCTGGTCCTGGTGTTGACCCCGATCCTGCTCGCCCTGCTCGGCATCGCCCTGGTTCTGGTCGTCCTCGGTTTCAGTTGGCTGGGAGGCTGAAAGGCCCTGCCGGCAGTGGGTCGGCGCGTGACTGGGCGTTCGCCGAACACAGAAGGACTGACCTCATACGCGTCTCACGCGTATGGATCGCGCAGCGGCTTGGGCTCGCGGACGCCCTGGGTGATCTCCTGGGGCAGGTCGGGACCTGCGGTGTAGTAGCGGCCCTGGGCCTCGCCCTTGGCAGTGAGCCAGCCGGCGCGGACGAGTTCGCGGATGTCCCGTTGTGCCTGCTGCTCGCTCAGCTCGGCGTCCGCCTGGTAGGTGGCGCGGCGGATGCGGTTGCCCATGGCGGCCGGGTAGAGGGCGTAGAGCATGCGGTCGGGCCAGCTGCGTTGTTCGACGGCCTGGTCGAGGGCGGTCCAGACTTCGCGGGTGGTGTTCACCTGGCGTTCGACGGTCTGGGCCTGCTGGTGGTGGGCGCGCAGGCAGAAGCGAACCCAGGGGAGTGTGTCGCGCTCGGGGGTCCAGACGGGTCCGCCGACGTCGGCGAGGATGTCGTAGTAGCGGTAGGTGTTGCGGGCTCGGCCGAGCCACTCCTCGATGCTGGAGAACTCCGGTGCCATGATGCACTCGCGGGCGAGGGCCAGGGTGTGCAGGGCGCGGGACATCCGGCCGTTGCCGTCCGACCAGGGATGGACGGCGACCAGGTTCAGGTGCGCCATCGAGGCCCGTACCAGGCCAGGCGCGTCCAGGTCACCCTCGTTCAGCCACTCGACCAGTTCGCCGGTCAGAGCGGGTACCTGCTCGGGATCGGGGGCGGTGTAGGCGGCGATGGTGGGATCCTCGGCCGAGGTGACGTACGCCGGCCCGCTGCGCCACCAGCCGGGGCGCTTGAGCAGGTGGTGACCCTGCATCATGAAGTGCAGCGAGTTGAGCAGCCCCTTGCTGTAGGCGAAGTCGTCACCCGCCTCGGCAAGGCGCTGGATGTAGGTCATCGCCTGCCGGTAGCCCTCGATCTCGGCCGCGACGGTGTCGTTGGCCTCGATCGGCACCTCGCCGACCATGATGTCCTCGACGTCCGACACGCTCGCCGCGTAGCCCTCGATCGTGTTCGACCCGGCGATCGCCCGCGCCGTGAGGTTGCGGCGCAGTTGCCCCTCCCAGCGGCGCGGGGTGCGCAGGTGTAGGCGCAGCCGGTCCCGCATCTGCTCGATCTGCGCGAGGACGGCCTGGTCCACGTCCTGCAGGTTCGGCGTAGCGTAGAGCATGAAGCAATGACACCATGATGGTGTTATTCGGTCAAGCCGGTATTGGTGCGAACAGCACCTACGAGCACCTCAGCTCACGAGGTCGCCCGGCGACGGTCGGCCGACGAAGTCATCCGGCAGGGTGACGGCCGGCGTGACGGGGCAGTCCCGTCCACAGGGTCCGCTCCCTGACAGAATGTGGCTGAAAGATCAACAACTTGACTAGACTCCGGTCTTGTTGGGTGTGCCGCACGGAAGAAGGGAAGCGCAGCGATGAGCGACACGGAGGGTCTGCAGCCGGACGAGCCGCTCAGTGCCCGCATACGGCAGGATGTGCCGCACAGCGCCCGCATGTACGACTACTTCCTGGGTGGTAAGGACAACTACGCGGTGGACCGCGAGGCCGCCGAGCGGGTGCTCCAGGTCTTCCCCAACATGAGGACCGCGGTCCGCGCGAACCGGGCCTTCATGCGCCGGTCGACCCGGGCGCTGGCGGAGCGGGGGCTGCGGCAGTGGCTGGACATCGGCACCGGGATCCCCACCTCGCCGAACCTGCACGAGGTCGCGCAGTCGGTCGCGCCGGACGCGCGCGTCGTGTACGTGGACCACGACCCGGTCGTGCTCGCGCACTCCCGCGCGCTGATGACGAGCACGTCCGAGGGTCGGACGGCCTACATCCACGGTGACGTCCGCGATCCCGAGGCGATCCTGGCCGCCCCCCAGCTGGCCGAGACGCTGGACCTCGGGCAGCCGGTGGTGCTGTCGATGGTCGCGCTGCTGCACTTCGTCCCGGACATCCGCGAGGCGCAGGCCATCGTGGACAGCCTGTTCAAGCCGCTGCCGTCCGGTTCCGCGCTGGTGCTCTCGCACGCCACCGCCGAGCTGGACCCCGAGGGCGCGCCCAAGGTCCAGGAGATCTACAACCAGGTCGGCACCACCCTCCAGCTGAGGTCCCGCGAGCAGTTCGCCGCCTTCTTCGACGGGCTGGAGCTGCTGGAGCCGGAGATCGTGACCGCCCACCGCTGGCGCCCCGAGGACGGCGACGACCCGCTGCCGAGCGAGGCGACGGACGCGCAGGTGTCGTTCTACGCGGCTGTCGGGATCAAGCAGTAGCCGTCAGTCGGGGCTCATGTGCCTCTCTCGAACCGCCCATGACATTGCGTCATGCACTGCGGGGGCCTTGACGCTGTCCGTTCAGGCATGAGTCACTTCCGCAGTGTCCATGATGACTGCGATGTCGATGCCGATACTTCGTCAACCACGTCATTCGACCCGATTCCGGGCGTGGGGCCGTCTGCCCCGCGTCGGGGCGCTGGCCGCGACGGTGGCCGGTGCGCTGATCGTGGCGCTCGTCCCGGCTGCCGCGCAGGCCGCCGCGTCACCGGGCCCTGCCCTCGCCCCCGCTCGCGTTGCCAACCCCGCTTCCGTCACCAATCCCGCCGCGCTGGTCGACCCCATGGTTGGCACGGGGAGCGGCGGGGCCGTCGTCGGCCAGGTCGACACGTTTCCCGGTGCGGACATGCCGTTCGGCATGGTGCAGTGGAGCCCTGACACACCGTCACGTCCCGACGGCGGTGGGTACAACGTCAGCGACTCCACCGTCACCGGGTTCAGTCTCACCCACCTGTCCGGGCCCGGGTGCCCGATCGCGGGGGACTTCCCGATCCTGCCGATGACCGGTGCGCTGCCGTCCGACCCCGACTCGGCCGCTGCCCCGTTCACCCAGAAGTCGCAGACCGCGCACCCCGGTTCGTACGCGGTGACCGCCGGGGGCGTGCGCACCCGGTTGGCGGTGACCCCGCGTACCGGCGTCGCCGACTTCAGCTACCCGTCGTCTACGCAGGCCCGCCTGCTGGTGAAGGTCGCGGACAGCGCCAACGGCAGTTCCTCCGCAAGTTTCCAGGCGGTCGGCGACCGGGAGATCACCGGCTCGGTCACCAGCGGCCACTTCTGCGGCCAGCCGAACAGCTACACCGTGCACTTCGCCGCCCGCTTCGACCGGCCGTTCACCGCCTCGGGCACATGGGGCGGGGTGAGTTCCGCGCACGTCGCCACATCGGCGGGCAGCACGAGCGTGAGCGTGCAGGGCAAGCAGAACCCGCGCTCCAAGGACTACTCGACCACTCAGGGCACCGGAACCCAGGGCACCGGGGCCCAGAGCGCCGGAACCCAGGGCTCCGGCGTCGTCGCCGGTGGCTGGCTCACCTTCGACACCACCAAGAACGCACACGTCGGCATGCAGGTCGCCGTCTCGTACGTCAGCGTCCAGGGCGCGGTGGACAACCTGAACGCGGAAGCGCACACCTACGACGTCGGCACCGTCGCGGCAGCGGCCACCGCCGCGTGGAACCGGCAGCTCGGCACGATCTCCGTGGCCGGGGGTACGCCCGCCGCGCAGGCGACCTTCTACACGGCGCTGTACCACGCCTCGCTGGAGCCGAGCCTGTTCAGCGACGCCGACGGGCGGTACATCGGCTTCGACGACAAGGTCCACCAGGTGCCGGCAGGGCACGCGCAGTACGCCAACTACTCCGGCTGGGACATCTACCGCTCGCAGACCCCGCTGCTGGCCACCATCGACCCGCGCGTGGCCGCGGACATGGCGAGCTCGCTGCTCAACGACGCGGCCCAGGGCGGCTCCCTGCCCAAGTGGCCCTCGGCCAACGGCTACACGGGGGTGATGAACGGCGACTCCGCCGACCCCGTCCTCGCCGACACCTACGCCTTCGGCGCGCGCGGCTTCGACGCCGGGGCCGCCCTCACCGACATGGTGAACGGGGCCGATGGCAACACCGGTGCGCCCGGCCAGGGTTGGTACGTCGAGCGGCCCAACGGCGCCGCGTACATCAAGGACGGGTACGTGCCGAACATCGGCTCGGACTCGATCAGCCCGGTGCCCAACGGCGCCTCCGAGACGCTGGAGTACGCCCTCGACGACTTCTCGATCTCGCGGCTCGCGCAGAGCCTCGGGAGGAGCTCGGACACCGCGGTGTTCACCAAGCGCTCGCAGAACTGGGCGAACATCTTCGACACCGCGAACGGCTACGTCGAACCGCGCGACGCCGCCGGCGCCTTCCCCTCCGGGCAGCCCGTGACCGTCTCGGGCTTCGGCCAGGACGGTTTCCAGGAGGGCAACGCCGCCCAGTACACGTGGATGGTGCCGCAGAACCTGGCGGGCCTCGTCCAGGGCCTGGGCGGCAGGCAGGCGACCGCCCAGCGCCTGGACACCTACTTCACCCAGCTCAACGCCGGGCCGGACGCGCCCTACCAGTGGCAGGGCAACGAGATCGCGCTCGACTCGCCGTGGGTCTACGACAGCGTCGGCGAGCCGTGGAAGACGCAGTCCGTCGTCCACCGCGTGACGAGCCAGCTGTACGCGCTCACCCCGGGCGGCGAGCCCGGCAACGACGACCTCGGCGCGATGAGCTCGTGGTACGTGTGGGCCGCTCTCGGGATCTACCCGCAGACCCCGGGCGTGCCCATGATGGTGCTCGGCGCCCCGCAGTTCCCCAAGGCGACGGTCCACGGCGCGTACGGTGACCTGACGATCGACGCGCAGGGCGCGGGCGACACGTACGTGAAGTCGCTGCGGATCAACGGGCAGGCCACCGGTCACACCTGGATCGACCTGACCAGGGCGCACCGGCTGGACTACACACTCGCCACCACGCCGAACACCAGCTGGGGCGCGGCAACCGCCGACGCTCCGCCGTCCTTCGGCGCGGGGCGGGTGCAGTTCCCGCCGAGCACGAGCGCCGCGCTCGACCTGGCGCCCGGTCAGGTTCGCCTGGCTCCCGGGGCGACGACGACCGTCGCGGTCAAGGTCGACAACACCCTCGGTTCCCGCCCGGCAACGGTCTCCTGGAGCGCCACCGCACCGACCGGACTGACGGTCAGCCCGGCGAGCGGCACGGTCACCGCCCCGGCCGGGGGGACGGCCCAGGCTACGGCGACGATCGCCGCCCCCGCGGCCACCGCGACGGGCTACTACCAGGTGGCCTTCGCCGCGCACGCGTCGAACGGCGCGGTCGTTCCGAACGCCTCGCTGCTGACCACGGTCGCGCAGCCCGGTGAGACGATCCCGACCGCGTACGTGACCGACTACAGCGACAACACGGTCACCCCGGTGGACATCCGCACCCACAACGCCGGCCCGGCCATCCCCGTGGGCAGCGGTCCGGACGGGATGACGGTGGCGGGCGGCGACCTGTTCGTCGCCAACAACAGCAGCAACAACGTCACCGTGATCGACACCACGACCAACGCCGTGGTGAAGACCATCCCCGTCGGCAACGTCGCGGCCGATCTGGCCGCCACGCCGGACGGGAAGACGGTCTGGGTGAGCAACTACGGCGACGGAACCGTCCAACCGATCGACGTCGGGACGCTCACCACTGGCACGCCGATCACCGTGGGCAGTCAGGCGGAGCGACTGGCCGTCAGCCCCGACGGCACGCAGCTGTGGGTCGCGAACCAGGGCGGCGGTACCGTCAGCGACGTCGACCTGGCTACGCGCACGGTCACGCACACCATCGCGGTCGGCGCGGCCCCGTTCGGCGTGGCGGTCACTCCGGACAGCAGCCACGTACTCGTCTCCGACGGCGGCTCGTCCTCGGTGTCCGTCATCAGCGCCGCCTCGGACAGCGTGACGGCGACGATCCCGACCGGCGCCGGCCCGCAGGGCGTGGCCGTCTCCCCGGACGGCACGACGGCCTACGTCGCGGACACCGGCGCGGGGGGCGTCACCCCGATCGCGCTCGCCACCGACACGGCGGGCACCTTCATCGCGACCGGCTCCGGCGCCTACGCACTGGGCTTCAGTCACGACGGCTCCACCGCCTGGGTGGTGGACTCCAACGTGAACCAGCTCGTCCCGATCACGGTCGCCACGGGAACCCTCGGAACCCCGGTCACCGTGGGCAACGTCCCCGACGGCGTGCTCGTCGTCGGCTGATTCCCGGAGTGGAAGGCGGATGAGGCGTGTGAGCGAACTCCTGGAGTTGCGCGCACTTCTGACTGCGGCCAAGGGGGTGCGTCTCGACAGCGTTCGCTACGTCGCCGATTTCGATGAGAGGTTCTGGCGCATCGGGCGAGAGGGCTTCTGGAAGCTGGAGTGTCTCCAGAGTTATCAGGAGACCGGGTTCGCGAGCTGGGAGGCGTTCCGAAGCGGCGACTGGGACGCGGCCCTGAACCTGATCGAGAAGGCGCGCCCCGACATCGAGCAGCAGCGCGCCGAGCTCGCCGCCGCAGGTATCGGCCACCATCGAGCACGCGTGGTGGTCGAGCCGGTGAGCCCCTACGTGCAGTGGGAGCTGCACGTTCTGCAGGCCAAGGACGGGTGCGGCGAGGACGTTGCGATGCTGACCGTCGATCAGGTGGGCGCTCTCGTCGGCGAGGGTGTGCTTCCGGATCTCGTCGTGCTCGGCGACGAGGCGGTGTACGAGATCCACTACACCGACGACGGTGCGCCCCAGGGCGCCACCCGGTATCTGGACGACCAAGTCGTCAATAGCGCTCGCCACTTCGTCCAGCGGCTGCATCGCGCAGGGGAGAAGTTGGCGAGCTACTTCCCCCGGGAGATCGCCGGTCTGGGTGCGCCATCAGTTTGGGCCGGCAGGCCGCTGGGGCGGGGCATGGTGCCGTCCCGCTCACTTCGCCGAACTCGCCATGGCGATCAACGCGGTGGGCGCGTTCCCGGTACTGCTGGACCACCACACCTCGGCGCCGCCCACGCTCCCGTAGCCCCTAGCCCCTAGCCCCTAGCCCCTAGCCCCTAGCCCGTAGCCCTAGCCCCTAGCCCCTAGCCCCTAGCCCCTAGCCCCTAGCCCGAGGCTCCCCCTTCTCACCATGTGGCGTCCCCGGCACGGCGGAACGGACGCCGCGTACGATCGCTGACGAACCATCAAGGTGGCAACCTGCCGCCTTTTGGAGCGACGGGGGTGCCAGTGGCCGCACATGTCTCGCGGCTGTTCGGAGCGGACGCCGGGCAGTTCGACCGCGAGCGCGCGGGGCTCATTCCCCACCTTCACGCGCTGTACGAGGTCGCGGTGAACATCGCCGTCCGAGGCCAGGGCCCGGCACCCGCGGTCCTGGATCTGGGCGCCGGGACGGGCCTGTTCAGCGGGGAGCTGGCGACACACTTTCCCGACGCCTCGATCGACCTGCTCGACGCCTCCCGGGAGATGCTCGACGTGGCCGCCAGGATGCTCGACCTGTACGCGGTGAAGCACACCCTGATCGAGCGCGACCTGTCCGATCCGCTCCCCGAGGGCCCCTACGACATCGTGGTCTCCGCGCTGGCGATCCATCATCTGCCCGAGGCGGAGCAGGCCGAGCTGTACCGACGGGTGCGTGCCGTGCTGCGGCCGGGCGGGGTGTTCGTGCACGCCGAGCAGGTCGCCGCGGCGGAACCCGAACTGGACGAGCTCTACGCGGAGTTCTGGCTGCAGGAGGTCCAGGAGGCGGGGACACCGGAGCGCACCGTCGAAAAGGCCCGCACGCGCATGGCCTACGACCGTCCGGTGCCCGTCGCCACCCACCTGGCCTGGCTCGACCAGGCCGGCTTCCGCGCTGCGGACTGCTTCTACAAGCGGTTCCGCTTCGCGGTGCTGGCCGCCTGGAACTGAACTCCGGGCGACTGAACGCTAGATGAGCAGCCCGCCGTTGACGTCGATGACGGTGCCGGTGGTGAACCCGGCCTCCTCGGAGCAGAGGTGGAGCACACTGCCGACGGCCTCGGCGACCGTGCCGAGTCGGCCGACCGGGATCTGCGCGAGCACCGCCTGACGTTCCTCCTCCGGCCGGACGGCCCAGGCGTCGGCGATGCGCCGCGTCGCGATCGGGCCGTGCGCGACGGCGTTGACGCGGACGCCGAAGGGGGCGAGCTCGTAGGCGGCCTGCTTGGTCAGGCCGAGCACCGCGGCCTTGGCCGCGACGTAGGCCGCGTTGCTGAAGTGGCTGTACGTCCGCCCGCCTGCGGAGGAGAAGTTGACGATCCTGCCGTATCCGGACCGCTTCATCGCGGGCACGCAGAGCCGCATCGTGGTGAGCACCGGCACCACGTTGAGCGCGATCGAGTCGTTCAGGAACGTCTCGTCAAGGTTCTCCACCGCCACCACGCGGGTGTCCCCGCCGACGCCGTTGACCAGGATCTCGGGCGCCCACGCGCCGGTGAGCGCTCCCAACTCCGCCTCCAGCCGGGCCACGTCCCTGACGTCCCCGGTCAGGGTCCGGACCTCGGTGGTCCCGGAGAGCTCCGTGCCGAGTTCCTTGAGCGCGGTCTCGTCGCGGTCGAACAGGACCAGCCGGTCGCCGCGGGCGGCCAGGGCCCGGGCGAGCTCGCTGCAGATGCCACCGGCGGCGCCGGTGATCAGGGCGGTGCGGACGGTCATCAGGGGTTCCCCTCCTCGGAAAGTGAATCTCAAAGTCAATTGACGGACAGTCAGTCAGTCGATCGGGACGCGGCATTGGCGCCGGCGATCCGGCCGAAGACCAGGCACTCGGTGATGTTGCTCGCGCCCTGGTAGAGGTAGCCCCAGGCGGACCCGAACTCCCCGGCGGAGTAGAGCCGGGGGATCGGCTCGCCGTACGGGTCCAGCACCCGCGCGTCCCGGTCCCGGCGGGCCCCGCCCTGGGTGTTGAGCACGGTCGGGTGCAGCGGCACCGCGTAGTACGGAGCTTCGATGGGCTTGAGGGTTTCGGCGGAACGGCCGAACTCGGTGTCCACGCCGCTCGCGCAGGCCGCGTTGTAGCGGCTCAGGGTGGCCTCCAGGACGGACGGATCCACCGCGAGCCGCTCGGCCAGCTCCTCGACGGAGTCGGCCCGGACGATCCAACCCCGCTCCACCTCAGCAGAGTTGTCGCTGCTCCAGCGGTACAGGTCGCGGTTGTAGCCGCTGGTGTTCCAGGTGAGCGGACCGGCCAGGCGGGTCTCCTCGTTGAAGATCCCCCAGCTGGGAATGCGCGGGAACTCGACCTCCTCGGTGTCGAAGTGGGCGAAGACCCGGGTGAACTCGTGCAGTTCGACGCCGGTCTCGTCGACATAGCGGTGGCCGTGGCGGTCCGTGTAGACGAAGCCGTCGGAGGGCATGAAGACGCCGAACGCGGCCTCGAACTCCGGCGCCTGGAAGCCGATGATGGTGGAGGTCGGGGACATGTGCCAGAGATCGGCGCCCACCGCCTGCGCCATCCGGATGCCGTCCCCGGTGTTGCCCGGGTTGCCGGCGAACTTCAGCGGCTTGGCGGGCACATGGTCCTGCTTGAGCTCCGGGTTGTTCTCGAAGCCACCGCAGGTCATCACGACCGCCCTGCGGGCGCGCACGGCGATGCGCCGCCCGTCCGCCTCGGCGACCACGCCCACGACCGCACCGGAGTCGTCGGTGATGAGCTCCCGGGCCGCGGTCCGCAGCCGGACGTCGATGGCCCGCTCGGCCACGTTCGCGGACAGCAGGTTCCACAGCCGCAGCGACGGCGGCACCTCGGCGTCACCGCGCAGGCAGTACTTGTCGAAGGTGCCGTGACCGCCGGGGACCTTGGGGAAGCCGGGGCCCTTCACGGTGCGCGGATACGTTCCTGCGACGATCAGCTGCTCGGGTATGTGCAGGTCGCCGCCGAGATCCGCGCACCACTTGACCAGCGAGCGGGCGCCCTGGACCAGGGCCTCGACCACGTCGCGCGGGGTGGTGCCGAAGCACAGCTCGGTGAGGTAGTCGGTGAACTGCGCGACGGCCTCGTCGCTGTCCCGTGGAATGACACAGTTTCCGCCGCTGACACGGGAGTTGCCGCCCGGTTGGGCCATCTTCTCCAGGACCGTCACCTCGGCGCCCGCGTCGTGCGCGGTGATCGCGGCGACCGCGCCGGCGAATCCGTAGCCGATGACGACGACATCCGTCTCCACGTCGTACGTCTCCACGTCGTACGTCGAAGGTGCTGACTTGCGCATAGCCGTCTCTCCTTCTCAGGTGTTTCTGGATTCTCTGGTTGCCTGTCCCGGTGTCCTGCTGGGTCCTGTTGTGTCCTGTCAGCGGATCAGCGGATCAGCGGATCAGCGGGCCTGCGGGACGTGGCGGGCACGGTCGGTCCGCACGCCCGGGTTGGCCAGGTAGCGCGGGCGCTGCCCGGCGAGGACTGCGCGGACGTGCTCGACCGCGGTGGGCACCAGGGAGTCGAACAAGTCCCGGGTATGGCCCACGATGTGCTCGGTGAGGATGGCGTTGTCGAGCCCGCGCAACGGATGGTCCACCGGCACGGGCTCGGTGTCGAAGGTGTCGATCGCCGCTCCGCGCAGTCGGCCGGAGGCGAGCCGTTCGGCCAGGGCCGCCTCGTCCACGAGACCGCCGCGCGAGGTGTTGACCAGGACCGCTCCGGGCTTCATCCGGTCCAGCTCGCCCGCCCCGATCACGCCCCGGGTCCCGGGCGTGAGCGGCAGGTGCAGGCTGACCGCGTCGCTCTGCGTCAGCAGCGTGTCCAGGTCGGTGAACTCCACCGGGGGAGCCGACCGGTAGCGCTCCGGGTGACGGGTGGCGACCAGGATGCGCCGCACCCGCCAGCCCTCCAGCCGGGCGATCACCTCCCGGGCGATCCGGCCGTGGCCGACGAGCCCGACCGTGGCACCGGCCAGCAGCCTGGCGGTCAGCTCCTGCGGCACCGGTCGCGGTTCGAACCGGGCCAACTGCCGCTGCTTGAGCGTCAGATCCAGCATCAGTGCGGCGAGCAGCATGACCGTGGCCTCGGCCATCCCCTCCATGTTCTCCGGAGTGGCGCCGTGGGCGACCACGATGCCCCGTGCGGAGGCCTCGGCCAGGTCGCAGGAGGCGGTGCTGCTGGAGGCGAAGACCAGTCCGCGCAGGCGCGGGGCCCAGTCCAGCAGCTCCGGTGTGATCACCGTGCGGGAGCTGATCACCGCCACCTCGGCTTGGCCGAAGTAACGGGGCCACTCCGCTTGCGGGTACTGGGTGCGCAGCGGCGCCGGTGCGGCCGGGCCGCGCACCACCCGCATCCCCTCTTGCCGGAGTTGTGCGGCCACTCGGCCGAGCACGTCGCCGAGTACGTGGTCGTCGCCGACGAAGATCTCGACGGGCATGTTCCCCCCTTCGTGTGTGCCCCTTCGTGTGTGCCTGGTCGTCCGTGCGTCCGGATCGTCCGTGCGGCCGGGGCGTCCGTACCTGCCGGGTTCAGGCGAGCCGACGCACCAGGCGGTCGTCGCCGCGGACTCCGAAGGCGATCGACGCCGCCAGGAAGCGTTCGACCGCGTCGTCGGTCATCCAAGCCATGTGCGGGGTGACCAGGGCCCTCGGATGGGTGCGCAGCAGGTCGTCCGCGGGCAGCGGTTCGACGTCGAAGACGTCCAGGGCCACCCCGCCCAACTCCTCGGCGGCCAGGCGGCGGCGCAGCTCCGCCATGTCCAGCAGGGCGGCCCGGGCCGTGTTGACCAGCAGCGCGTCGGGGCGAAGCAGGGCGAGCCGGCGGGCGTCGATGATCCGGGTCGTCTCGGGGTCGGCGCGCAGATGCAGGGTCACCACGTCGGCGTTGCCGAGCAGTTCGTCCAGCTCCAGGCGTTGGACGCCCGCGGCGTGCGCGGACTCCTCGTCCAGGGAACGGGACCAGGCGGCCACGCGCATCCCGATGCCGACGGCCCGACGTGCGACCGCCGAGCCGATCCGCCCCCAGCCGACGACGCCGAGGGATCGGCCGGAGAGGTCCCGGCCCGCGGCGGGCTCCCAGCCCGATCCGCCGCCCACACCGGTGGGCAGGCGACGGGCGAGGGTCAGCATCAGCGTGAGGGTGAACTCGGCGACCGTCTCCGCGGCCAGCCCGGGGGTGTCGTAGACCTGGATCCCGGCGGCCCGGGCGGCGGCCAGGTCCACCGTGGTTCCGGCCGGACCGGCCACCAGCACGCGGGCCGGGCGTGCGGCCAGCAGTGCTCGAGTGTCCAGGGGAGTGCTGTTGAAGAACCTGAGCACGTTCGTGGATCCGCGCATCCGGTCGGTGAACTCCTGCGTGCTGCCGGGCGGTTCGGCGAAGATCTCCACCGCCGCACCCCCCGGGCAGCCGCGCACCAGTTCCGCCAACCGTGGATAGCCTGTGGTGTCGGGCATGACGAGTTGCCGCATCACTTCTCTCCCCGTGGGTGTCCGGTTCTGGGTCAGGGCGGTCAAGGGCCGGTTCAGGCCGCCTGCCAGCCGTTGAGGTAGGGCAGCCGACGGCTCAGGTCGGCGGCGTCCTGCGTGCCTTCGGCGAGGGTGCTGAGGCTGTCCCAGGTGCCCGAGACGAAGCGCCGGCGCAGTGCCTCGTTGATCTCCACCGGCCAGCTGTGCTCGGCCACCCGCAGGCGCTTGGTCTCCAGGTCGACGGTGACCTCCGCGGCCGGGGCCGCGGTGATCGCCGCCCGGGCCTCCGCGGCGGCCTCGGGCGTGAGCAGCACGCAGGGCAGGCCGATGGTGGCGGAGTTGCCCCGGAAGATCTCGCCGAAGCTGACCGCAGCGATCGCCCGGATGCCCCAGCGGTGGAGCGCCTGCGGGGCGTGCTCGCGCGAGGAGCCGCAGCCGAAGTTCTCCCCGGCGACCAGGACCGAGGCCCCGGCGTGCTCGGGCGCGTCGAACGGGTGGACCGCTCCCGCCGCCTTGGCGTTCTGCCGGTCGCCCTCGAAGACGAACGTGCCCAGGGCGTCGAAGGTGAGGGACTTCAGGTGGCGGGCCGGGATGATGCGGTCGGTGTCGATGTCATCGCCCTCCATGGCGATCGCGGTGCCGCTGACGGTGACGAGGGGCTGCGTGGCAACCATGGCAGTCATGCAGTCATGCCTTTCTGACGCTGGTTCACAGAGTGGGCGGGGCGTCGGTCAGCCGGAGATCCCGAAGACCTCACGCGGGTCGGCCACGGCGCCGCGGACCGCGGCGGCGGCCACGGACAGCGGGGACATGATCAGGGTCCGGCCGGTGGGGGAGCCCTGTCGGCCCTTGAAGTTCCGGTTGGAGGAGGACGCCGCGGTCTCGCCGTCGTTCAGCCGGTCCTGGTTCATGGCGATGCACATCGAGCAGCCGGGCTGCCGGAACTCGAAGCCGGCCGCCTCGAAGACCTTGTCCAGGCCGCGCTCGACCAGCTGCGCGCGTACCTCCTGCGAACCGGGCACGGCCAGTGCGCGCACGCCCTCGGCCACCCGGGTGCCGCTGCGGCGCAGCGCCTCGGCCACCTCGACGAAGTCCGAGAGGCGCCCGTTGGTGCAGGAGCCCAGGAAGGCGACGTCGATGCCGATCCCCGCGACCGGCTGCCCGGCCTCGACGCCCATGAACGTGCGGGCGTCGGCGAGGGCGGCCTCGCCCGCCGCGTCGGCGGCGGGCCCGGGGACGCGCCCGTCGACCGGCACCGACTGGCCGAGGTTGACTCCCCAGGTGACCATCGGGCTGATCTCGCCGCCGTCGAAGACCACCCGGTCGTCGTACTCCGCGTCCGGGTCGGAGGCGAGCGACCGCCACCAGGCGACCGCGCGGTCCCACTCCTCGCCCTGCGGGGCACTCGGGCGGCCGTGCAGATAGGCGAAGGTCGTGTCGTCCGGGTTGCAGTAGCCGACCAGCGCCCCGCCCTCGACGACCATGTTGCAGACGGTCATCCGCTCATCCATGGACATCGCGTCGACGACCGGTCCACCAAACTCGTAGGCGTATCCTACACCGGCCTTGGGACCCAGGCGGTGGATCACGTAGAGGATGACGTCCTTGGCGGAGACGCCGGGCGCCAGCTCACCGGTGATCTCGATCCGGCGCACCTTGAGCCGGTTGACGATGACCGACTGGGTGGCCAGCACGTCGCGCACCTGGGAGGTGCCGATGCCGAAGGCCAGAGCGCCGAAGGCGCCGTGGGTGGCGGTGTGCGAGTCCCCGCAGACGATGGTCAGCCCCGGCTGGGTCAGCCCGCGCTCCGCCCCGATCACGTGCACCACACCGTTCTCGCGGCGCTCGGGGGAGAGGAAGCGCAGCCCGAAGGAACCGGTGTTCTGCTCCAGCGCGGAGAGCATGGCCTCGCTCTGCGCGTCCGCGAACGGGCGGGAGGTGTCGTCGGTGGGGATGATGTGGTCCACGGTGGCCACGTTGCGGTCCGGGTAGGCGACCTTGAGACCGCGCTCGCGAAGCATGGCGAAGGCCTGGGCGCTGGTCGCCTCGTGGATGAGGTGCAGGCCGATGAACAACTGGTACTGGTCCTCGCCCAGTTCGCGCACGACGTGCTGATCGAAGACCTTGCTGTAGAGCGTGGCCGCCATGGTTCGGTGTCTCCTCGGGGGTGTTGGTGCCGGAGGCGTCGGGGGAGGGGGCTGGGGTGTGGGGGCGTGGGGTGTGGGGGTGCGCGGGTTCGTCGCGGTGGGCTCAGACGCTGCCCGCGGTGACGCCGCCGTCCACCAGGACCGTCTGGCCGGTGACGTAGGCGCTCAGCGGACTGGCCAGCCACACCGCGGCGTTGGCCACCTCCGTGGGCGTGCCCAGCCGCTTGAGCGGTGCGCGGTGGGAGCGCGCCTCCAGCGCGTCCGCGCTCTCGTAGACGGAGCGCAGCATGCCGGTGTCGGTGGAACCCGGGCTGACGACGTTGACGCGGATGCCGGACCCGGCGTACTGGAGTGCCGCCGACTTGCTCAGGCCGATGACCGCGTGTTTGGTCGCCGAGTAGAGCGGGCTCTTGGCGTGGCCGAGATGGGCGGCCACGGAGGCGCAGTTGACGATGGATCCGCCGCCGTTCTGCAGCATCCGGGCCACCTGGTGGCGCATGCAGCGCCACAGGCCGCGCAGGTTGGTGCCGACCACGACGTCGAAGTTCTCGTCGTCGTCCTCGTGGAGGGGGCCGAACCGCCCGAAGGTGCCCGCGTTGTTGAAGGCCGCGTCGAGTCGGCCGAAGCGCTCCGCCACCGCGTCCACCAGTGCCGCGACGTCCGCCTCGCGGTCCACGTCGCAGCGGAGCACCAGGGCGTCGTCCGGATCAGGCAGCAACTTCCGGGTCTCCTCCAGGAGTTCGAGGCGACGACCGGCGAGTGCCACGTGGGCTCCCGCCTCGGCGAAGGCGACCGCGGCTGCCTGCCCGATACCGGTCCCGGCGCCGGTCACCAGCACGACCTGGTCGTCCAGACCGAACGTTGAGTTGGGTGAAGCTGACGCGTGTGAAGTGGTCACTGTGCCGCCTTCTCGACGAGGCTGTGCTTGACCAGGACCTGCTCGACCAGGCTGTGCTTGACCAAGAACTGCAGCGCCATCTCGTAGCCGGCGATGCCGCAACCGCAGATGACGGCCTTGGCGGCGGGGCCGGTGACCAACTTCTCGTGGTAGCCGCCGCGCGAGATCACGTTGGAGATGTGGACCTCGACCACCGGCGTCTTGATGACCTGGACCACGTCCCGCACCGGCAGGCTGGAGTGGGAGAGCGGACCGGGGTTGAGGATGACCGCGTCGTACTCGTGGCGAGCGCGCTGCAGCTGGTCGACGACGTCGCCCTCCGAGTTGTGCTGGGCGAAGTCCACCTCGACGCCGAGTTCCTTGGCGAGAGCGGTGACGTTGTCGGTGACGTCGGCCAAGGTCGCCGTCCCGTAGTGGGCGGGATCCCGCTCGCCCAGCAGGTTCAGGTTGGGGCCGTTGAGGACGAGCACGCGCATGGCGGATTTCTGGCTCATGACATTCTCCGATCTCATGGGTCTGTGCGGAGGTTTCTGCATGGGTTTTGACGGGGTTGCTCAGGAGGCATCTGTCAGGCGGGGTTGCTCAGGCGGGGTTCTGGGCGGGCACCGGGCCCGGTGCGGGAGCGTCCGTGAGGTCCAGCCGCTCGGCGACGCGGGCGGCGGTCCCCTTGGCCCAGGCGGTGGTCGACGCCACGGCCAGGATCGCGATCACCACGCCGCCGCCGACGATGATCCACCAGCCGGCCTGGCTGGCCGTGTCGAACGCTTTCGCGCCATGGCCGTGGAGTCCGGCGGCCACCACGCTGCCGATGATCGCCACACCCAGCTCCTGACCGACGAACCGGCTCGTGGAGGCGATCGCCGACGCTACACCCGCCTGGGAGCGCGGCATCCCGGAGACGGCGGTCGAGGTGATGGGTGCGTTGACCATGGCGAAGCCGACACCGAACAGGCCGAACGCGACCAGGACCCACCAGTCCGGGGTCGTCGGACCGAGCCCGGTCAGCATCAGGCCGCTCAGGGTCATGGCCACCCCGGCCAGCAGCAGCGGGATCCGGGTACCGCGGGCGCCGGCGATCCGCCCGGAGATGGGCGCGAAGATCAGCGTCATCGCGGCCATCGGCAGCAGGTACAGGGAGCTGCGCAGCGCGGAGAACCCCCTGGCGTCCTGCAGATAGAGGTTGCTGACGAACAGGAAGCCGCCGAGCGAGACGAAGGCGGCCACTGCCGTGAGGGTCGCCCCGGAGAACGGGAAGCTGCGGAAGAAGCGCAGGTCGACCAGGGGATCCTCGCGCCGTGATTCGTAGCCGAGCAGTCCGATCAAGGCGACTGCCGCGACGCCGAGGCAGACCAGGATCTGGGGGGAGGACCAGCCGAGGCCGGTGGCCTCGATCACCGCGTAGGTCAGCGGAAGGAGGAACACCATCACCAGGCCCTGGCCGACCGGGTCGAGTCGACGTGCCCGCTCGGCGCGCGACTCGGGGATGAAGGTCAGCGTGAGGGCGATGGCCAGAATGCCGACGGGCACGTTGACCCAGAAGATGGACCGCCAGCCGACGGTACCCACCAGCAGTCCGCCGACGAGCGGGCCTGCGGCCATGCTCGCTCCGTACACGCTGCTCCACACCCCGAACGCCCTTGCGCGCAGCGCGGGTTCGGGGAACGTGGTGGAGATGATCGACATGGCGATGGGGTTGAGCATCGCCCCGCCGATGGCCTGCAGCGCGCGGAAGGCGATCAGCCAGCCGCCCGAGGGCGCCAGACCGCACAGCAGCGAGGCCACGGTGAACACGGCCAGGCCGGTGAGGAACACCTTGCGCCTGCCCCAGCGGTCGGCGGTGGCGCCGGCGGTCAGCAGCAGCGTGGCCATCACCATGGTGTAGGCGTCCGCGATCCACTGCAGACTGGACACTGAGGCGTTCAGGTCGTGCTGGATGTCCGGCAGAGCCAGGTTGACGATCGAGTTGTCGAGCGCAGTGATGAACATGCTGAGGCAGCTGGTGGCCAGGATCAGCCGGCGCCGCGCGGAGACGGCAGGTGTGGACATGTGGATCAACCTCCGTGGAACGGTGGAACGGTGGGACTCGGTCAGGCTGGGGATCCGCCGAGCGGCGGCTGACCGCCGACCCACGCCAGCGGGTGGAAGAAGGTCACCCCGTGACTGGCGAAGCGCAGCGTGACCCGGTCGCCGTCCGCGGTGCGGAAACCGGCGTGGAAGCTGCTGCGGTCGGCGCCGAGGTACACGTAGTGCACGCGGCCGGGGCGGTGGAGGGCCCGGTAGGCGAAGAGGCGGGACATCAGCGTCGGCAGGTCGTAGTGGAGGGCGTCGCTCCCGGTGGTGAAGGAGCCCTTCCAGGCGGGTGCGCCGTCCCGCTCGATGACGACCTCGCCGGTCACCGAGCGCGGTGGTTCGCCCAGGTGCAGCCAGGGGGCCACGCCCGCGTCGCACAGCTTGGCGTACGAGAGGTGCCCGGCGTGCTGCTTGAAGCGGCCGATGTCGGTGAGGTCGTTGCCGAAGGTGTAGCCGACGTAGCGCGGCACGCCCGTCTCGTCCCCGACGTAGAGCAGGACCACCTCGGCCTCCTCGCAGACCGCGACCGCGTCGGCGGGCACGGAGAGAGGTTCGCCGGGGGCCTTGAGGGCGTCGCCGAGGCCCTTGACGAACCAGTTGGGCTGGTCGGGGACTTCGGCGTCGACCTTCACGTTGTGGGTCATCATGAACCCGCTGACCAGCGCGTCTCCCGGGTGTGCGGGCAGCAGCGGCGGCAGCATCCGCACCCGGTGCCGGTCGCCGGGGTGCACCTCGACGGGCCGGCGGTCCCGGGTGATCCGGGCGACCGCGACCTCCGGGTCGCCGTCGGCAGCGGCCAGACCGGCGGCCAGGGTGTCACCGGCCAGCGGGTACAGGAGCAGCGGGTCCGTATCCGTCGGCAGGCCGACACCGAGATGGCGCTCATCGCTGTACACGCATTCGAAGACGACCGTCATGGGTGCATGCCTCCTGACAACGTCACTGCGGAAAGGGCCGGTTGGGGCTGTGCCGGTTCGGGATGTGTTGCTTCGCGCGGTGCCGGTCCGGAAACGGCCCGCCAGGCGGGGGAGCCCTCGGTGCGGTGCGCCACGGCCCAGACCTCGGCACGGCCGTTGAGTTCGAGGCCGAAGCCGGGACCGGGAGGCGGAGCGACGGTGTTGGCGGACCGGTCCACGGCCGGGCGCGGGGAGACGACCATCTCGGGGAAGAACCGGTCCGACTGGCCGGCCTCCACGGTGAGGGCGTCGGGGTGTGCGAAGGCCAGCGCCCGGCCCGCGTTGATCAGGGGTCCCACCTCGGCGACCTGCACGCCGATCTGGAAGGACAGCCCGGCGCGCCGGGCGAGGTCGATCATCCGAGCCGCGGTCACCGGGCCGCCGTTCTTGGCGACCCGGATGTTGAACGCGTCGCAGGCTCCGAACTTCACGGCCCGGCGGGCGTCCTGGAGGGTGCACACCGACTCGTCGAGCATGATGCGCACCCCGGAACCGGACCGCAGCCGGGCGAGTTCGGCCCACGCCCCCTTCGCCAGCGGCTCCTCGACGTAGTCGGCCCCGGCATCGGCCAAGGCGGCCAGAAGGCCGGGGGCCTCCGCGACGGGCCAGCTCATGTTGGCGTCGACCATGACCGGGACCCGGTCGCCGAGGCGTGCGCGGATCGCGGTGACCGTGGCCACGTCCCGGCGGATGTCGTCGGAGGCCTTGATCTTGACGAAGTGGAACGGGCCGCGCGTGTCGAGGAACTCCTCGACGTCGAGGCTGAGGTCGAGCACCTGCGACACGCGCAGGGCGGTCGGCCGGACCGCCGACGCATCCTGACGTAGCGTCAACTCAAGTCCGTCCAGACCGAGTCTGCGCCCCAGCAGGTCCAGCAGCGCGATCTCCAGCAGGCACAGCAGATTGCTGCCGCCCCGGACGCCGAAGGTGTCGGCGACGCCCCGCTCGCGCAGCCGGGCCAGCAGCTCGGCCGGATCCGCCGCGCGGAGCCGGGCGAAGACCGCGTCCAGCGGGACCTGTTGCAGCTCGGCGGTCACGGACGCGGTGGTCTCGCCGGTGACGTACGGCCGAGGGGCGCACTCGCCCAGCCCGGTCACCCCGTCGGCCTCCAGGCGTAACAGGAGGCTGTCCGAGGTCGAACGACGCTTGGCGGGGTGGTCGAAGCCCATCGCCATGGGCAACTCGATCCGGTAGAGGGTGGCCTGGGCCGGTTCAGGCATCGCGGTCCACTCCCTGGAGCAGGGTGAAGGTGGAAGCCCAGTCGACGAGCTTGGCCCGGACGTCGGTGTAGAAGAGGTAGTGCTTGTCCGTCGGGTACTGGATGAGCTCGCCGTGCGCCCCGGTCATCCGCCGGTACGCGGCACGCGCGTCGTCGAGGTCGACGATCGGGTCCCTGACGCCGGACACGTAGGCCGACGGGACCGGGGGCAGCGCCCGCTGGGGCCGCACGTACAGCCGCTCCAGGTCGAGGAGCACGGCCCGGGAGCGGCGGGTCAGGGTGCGCGCCGCCAGGTCGTCGTGGTCGATGAAGTGCCGGTGCCGCGCGTCGTCGGTGAAGTCCTCCGCTCTGAGCCCGGCATCCCACGGCTCCAGGCCGGTCTCCGAGGCCAGAGCGCACCGCTGCTCCTCGTCGAGCGTGGCGTGCAGCTTGCCCAGCCAGGTCGAGCAGAAGATCGCGGCGTCGTAGCGGGTGGTGAACTCCGGGTGGTGCATGAGGGCGGCCATGAAGGAGCCGCCCAGGCAGTGCCCGAACATCGACAGCGGCACCTCGTCGCCGATCGCCCGGCGCACGTGCTCCAGTGCCGTGATGTAGTCCCGCAGCACGGTCTCGGCGTCGGGCAGGTCCTGCCGCTCGCCCCCGCTGGTGCCGCAGCCGCGGCGGTCCAGGACGTAGAAGGCGATGTCGTTGTCGGCGAACTGGGGGCCGACCTCCCACAGCCAGCCGGCGTGCGACTGCAGCCCGTGGAAGTAGAAGACCGCACCCTTGGCAGCCCCCCGCGGGCGCCACAGGTGCAGCGCCAGCTCCGCGCCCTCGACCGGGAGCGCCACTATCTCGCGGCGGATGTTCTGCGGTGGTCGCTTGGTCTCGATCACGTACGAACTCCCTTTCAGTCAGCGACCGGTGAGAGCGGTGACGAAGTCGACGTCCCGCTGGAACGGCTTGTACTTGTACTGGGTGGCGTTGCCCGCCTGACGGCGGCTCTCGACGTACGCGGCGATGGCGTCCCGTGGCACGGTGGCGACCTCCAGCGCGCCGAGCCGGCCGCTGTCCCGCTTGGAGGCGTACTCGATGTTGATCTCGTGCAGCGCCGCGTCCACGGCCTGCGACAGCGCCCGGTCCAACTGCCCGGACGGCTCGGGGACTTCGGTGACGACCCGGTAGGACGGCGGCTCTGCCCAGTGCGGGCCGCACATGTAGAGCCCGGCCGCGATGCCGTGGTCCGCGAGGCCCCGCTGGATGGCCCCGGTCACCTGGGACTCGGTCAGCTTCTCGCCGGTGAAGGAGTGGAAGATGCCGTCGCGGTGCACGAAGTGGACCCACGGGGTGCCGTCGACGATGCGGTCGACGTGGTAGATGTCCCCGGTCCACAGGCGGTAGAGGCCGTTGCCCTGCGTCATGATCAGGTGGTAGTCGCGCCCCGGCTGCACCTCGTCGAACAGCAGCGTCGTCACCGGCTCGCCGTTCTCCACCAGCTCGCCGAGCGGAACTTCGGCGGGCACGAACTCGAAGAAGGCCTGGGAGACGGCGAGCGGCTGGCTGTTGAGGCAGCCGTCCACCGGGATGGTGGTGACCCCCTCGGTGCCGCAGCTCATGAACGGCAGCTTCGCGACGCCGGGGAAGACCGCGTCCAGCTTGGTGGCGTACAGGCTGGCGGAGGCCGAGAGCCAGCAGGTGTAGAGGGTGAGCGACGGCCACACGTCCTTGAGCGTGAAGTCCGGCCGACGCAGGACCTCCTCCAGACGCCGGGCGGCCTCCTCGTCCGGCCGGGCGTACGGTCGGCCGTCCAGCGTGCCCGCCCGCAGGTCGTCCACCAGCTGCTCCGCGTGCTCCGCCAGCAGGTCGCGCAGCGAGATCAGGGTGCTCGGGTTGATGGACGAGATGTAGTGCAGGTCTCTGCCGACCAGGTGGCGGATCCGGTGGTACATGCGGCCCTCGTGGCTGCTCGGCACCCCGGGGCCGAACCACGGCGACTCGTACCACGGTGGGTTCCAGTCCCGGCTGTTGACCTGCGGATGCCGGTTGCTGATCGCCTGGTGGCCGACGCCGTGCACGAAGTCGAAGACGTCCTCGCGCACGGTCTGGGTGTCGAGCGTCGCGTAGGGGTGCGCCAGCAGCTCCGGGTGGTACTCCAGGTACGTGCCCCACATCGCCTTCATGGCGGGGATGCGGTACGTCAGCAGCCAGTGCAGGGTGTACGGCACCAGCTTGGGCACCCCGGTGGTGCCGCTGGTCTTGAGCCAGCGCAGCACCGGACTGCAGGTCAGGGTGCCGCCCTTGGTCCGGGTCTCGCGCTCGATCGCGGGGACGAAGTCGTCGTAGCGCATCACGGGCAGCACCGAGCGGAAACGGTCGGGGTCGTCCGCGAGGACGTCGTAGCCCCGCTCCTTCCAGTGGACCGAGCCCGCGCTCACGTCGATGACGTCGGCGAGGACACGCTGCTGTGCCAGGGCCGGCTGCTTGAGATCGACCAGCAGGGCGTCCCGGGCCTGGCGGCATTCGTCCAAGAACGGTTCACGGCGGTCGTACCAGTGCTTCTGCCAAAGAGGTATGTCCACGGCTGCTCCTGAGAAGTCTGAAAGGTCCACGGTCGGGGGCCGGACACGATGAGCTCGACGCCCTCCCCCTCTTGCTCGCGGCAGCTGGCGCTCCAACTGAAGCACATTCATGGACTGAAGTTCAACAGCCGACCAGAGTCAAAGCTGATCCCCATGAAGCACCCGAGGCGGACGTCTCAACTGGTGGATGCCATGCAGGCGACAAGGGTCATTTTTGCCGCTATGGCAGTGATATGACGCATTCTGACGAGGTGTCAGTGCCGATATTAAGGTTGCGCAAAATCCGAGGACAAATTTGTCCTCAGGTATAGACTTGGACCATCAACCAGGGGGAAAGGTTACGAAATGTACAGATCGGAACCGATCGCGATCATTGGCATGGGCTGCCGGTTCCCGGGGGCGGCGGGGGTCGAGGAGTTCTGGACGCTGTTGGAGAGCAACTCCGACGCCGTCGCTCCCGTCCCGCCGGACCGGTTCGACGTCACCGCGTGGTACGACCCCGAGCCGGGCACCCCAGGCAGGCTCGTCTCCCGGCACGGTGGCTTCCTGGACGACCTCTACGACTTCGACGCCGCCTTCTTCGGCATCTCGCCGCGCGAGGCGCGCACCATGGACCCGCAGCAACGCCTGCTGCTGCAGATCGTGTGGGAGGCGTTCGAGGACGCCGGCATCCCGCCCTCCTCCGTGCGCGGCAGCGACGGCGGGGTGTTCGTGGGGCAGGCGACCGCCGAGTACGCGGACGCGACCGGCCACCACACCACCGCCGACGTGCGGGCCATGTCCGGCAGCAGGCTGCGGGCCGTCACCGCGGGCCGGGTCTCGCACGCCTTCGACCTGCGCGGCCCCAGCCTGGTGCTGGACACCGCCTGCTCGTCCTCCCTGGTGGCCGTGCACACGGCGCGCCAGAACCTGCTCACCGGAGAGTGCGACCTGGCGGTCGCGGCCGGTGTCAACGTGATCCTCTCGCCGAGCGACGCCATCGCCTATTCCCAGGGGCGCATGCTCGCACGCGACGGGCGGTGCAAGTTCGGCGACAGCTCCGCCGACGGCTTCGTCCGCAGCGAGGGCGTGGGGGTGGTCCTGCTCAAGCGGCTGTCCGACGCGGTCGCCCACGGCGACCCGGTCCGCGCGCTGCTGCTGGGCAGCGCGGTGACCAACGACGGTGACGGCAGCGGCCTGTTGCTGCAGCCCGCCGTGTCCGGGCAGACCGCGATGCTGCGCGCGGCCTGGCGCAGCGCCGGAGTGACCCCGGCCGAGGTGGACTACGTGGAGGCGCACGGCACCGGCACGATCGTCGGCGACGGAGTGGAACTCCAGGCGCTGGCCGAAGCGGTGCGCGACGGGGCGGTGGATGAAGGCGCAGCGGGTGAAGGCGCATTGGATGAAGGCGCAGCGGGTGGCGCGGCAGAGCGCCAGGCGCCGCTGCTGGTCGGCTCCGTGAAGACGAACATCGGGCACGCCGAGGCGGCCGCCGGTATCGCCGGTCTCATCAAGACGGTCCTCACGGCCGAGCGCCGCACGATCCCCGGCTCACTGCACCTGACGTCGCCTCAGGCCCAGCTCGCCGAACCGGGTTTCCCCGTCGCCGTGGTGGACCGCAACACCCCGCTGCGCCCCAGGGGTGACCGGGCGGTGCTCGGAGTCAGCTCGTTCGGCATCTCGGGCACCAACGCCCACCTCGTGATCGGCGAGTACGTTCCCGAGCCGGCCGTGCCCGCGGCCCCGCGCAGGCCGGAGCCCGCCGAGGACGCCCGCCCGCACCTGCTCGTCCTCAGCGCCCGCACGCCCACCGCCCTGCGCCGGCTGGCCCTGCGTCACGCGGAGCACCTGGGCCCCGACGGCCGTGGCCGCGGCGAGGCCCTGCGCGACATCTGCCGGTCTGCGGCGACCGGCCGGGACCACCACCCCTTCCGCCTGTGGGCCGTCGGCGACTCCCACGACGCCCTGGCCGACGTGCTGCGCGCCCTGGCGGACGGCCGCCCGACCCCCGACGGCGGGCTGCACGAGGCGGGCTTCGGCGGCCCGCGCGAGGTGGCCTTCGTCTTCCCCGGCCAGGGCACGCAGTGGCAGGGCATGGGCCGGGAACTGCTGCGGACCTCCGAGGTCTTCCGGGCGGCCATGGCGGAGTGCGACGCGGCACTGCGTGACGAACTCGGCTGGTCGGTCGTCGAGCTGCTCCGGGACGAGGCCGCCGAACTCACCGACGCCGTCGGGGCGGTCCAGCCGGTGCTGTGGGCCATGGAGGTCGCCCTCGCCGCCTACTGGCGGGCCGTGGGTGTGGACCCCGACCTCTGCGTCGGCCACAGCATGGGGGAGGTGGCGGCCGCGTGCGTCGCGGGAGCCCTGACCCTGCCCGACGCCGCACGGGTCATCGCCCGGCGCAGCAGCCTGATGCAGCGCCTTGCGGGACGCGGCGCGATGCTCGCCACCGAGCTCTCCCCACAGCAGGCCCGCGACCTCCTCACGGGGTACGGGGACGAGGTCTGCGTGGCAGTGGAGAACTCCCCCCACTCCACCGTGCTGGCCGGCGACCCCGGCGTGCTCGACACGGTCGCCCGCGAGCTGGAGCGGCGTCAGATCCTGTGCCGCGCGGTCAAGGTGAACGTCGCGTCCCACTCCCCGCTGATGGAGGAGATACGGGACGACCTGCTGGCCCGCCTCGCGCCGCTGGAGCCGACGGAGCCGCACACGCCGATGTTCTCCACCGCCCGCTGCGCTCCCGTCGACGGAGCCGTCCTCGATGCGGCGTACTGGATGGACAACCTGCGTCAGCCGGTCCGCTTCGCCGACTCGGTGCGACAGTTGGCCGAGGACAGGAACCTGGTCTTCGTGGAGGTCAGCCCGCATCCCGTGCTCAGCCAGGCGATCGAGGACGTGCAGAGCGACGCCGGTCAGCCGCCTACCGTGGTGACCACGCTTGCGCGGCTGCAGAGCGAGTCGACGGCGACCACCCGTGCCCTCGGCCGGGCCTTCGGCCTGGGCGCCACGGTCGACTGGCGGCGCTGGTACGGCGACGACACGGCCCGGGTGCCGTTGCCGCTGTACCCGTGGGACGTGGAGGACCACCGCGCGGAGACGACGTTGCACGCGATGCCGGCCCCCGGAGCCCTGCCGGCAGCCCCGGCGTCCCATACAGCCCGGACACCCCACGCACCCCAGCCGCTCGGGTCCCGCCACGAACGCCGGATCCGGCTCTCCCGGCTGGGAGTCGCGGCGACCGGCGCCGGGGTGACCGTGCGCGGGGTGACCCCGGTCCCGCCGGTGCTCTACCTGGAGGCGGTCGCGGAGACGCTGCGCGACCTCGTCGGCGAGGGCCCGGTGGAACTGCGGGACGTACGCATCGGCGACACGCTGCCGTCCCTGGCCGACGCGGCGGCGACCACCCTGACGATCACCCTGGACGAGACGGCAGTTGACGGGCAGTTCGGCTTCCGCGTCGAAGCGCTCGTCGGCCCGTCCGGGGTCCCTGCCCTGTGCGTGACGGGGACCGCGCAGGCCCAGGCCGGGGGTGCGCACGCCGGGGGTGCGCACGCCGGGCACGGTCCCTGGTCGGCGGAGACCTCGTCGGCCGTCCCGCTGGACATCATGCTGACCCGCTGCGCGGAGTTCGTCCCGGGCGCCGAGTTCTACCGCCGGGCCGAAGCCCACGGATACTCCGTGGCACCGCAGTTGCAGGCGGTCCAGCAGATGTGGCGGCGGGACGGCGAGGCGGTGGCCCGACTGCACCTGCCCGCCGACGCGGCGGGCGTGGCGCTGGAGGCCGGGCTGCTGGCCATGCTCGGGGCCTGGCCGCACCGCGCCGCCACGGACGACCAGGCGTGGGGGTACGCGCCGCTCTCCTTCGAGCGCGTCCGGCTGGCCGGACTGCCCGCCGGGGAGGTCTGGTGCGTGGCCCGGTTCGTCCCCGACGGCGACGGCGACAGCGCCAGCTGCGACGTCGCCCTGACCACCGCGGACAACCGGCTGCTCGCCGAGTTCCAGGGCATCACCATGCTCCGGCTGCCGAGCCGGGCGGACGCACCGGCCCGCCGCAGCACCGCCGTTGTGCCCGCCGCCGAGCCCGTGGTTCCGCAGCGGCCCGCCGAGTGGGCCCGCCGCAGCGAGCCCGAGCCCGTCGTGCCGACCGGTTCGGATCTCCCCGCCGACCGGCTCATCGTCCACGCCGCGACGGTCCTCGGCACCACCGTCGAGCGGGTCGACCCGCGTCGGCCGTTGCGCGACCTCGGCCTCGACTCCCTCATGGCGGTCCAGCTGAGGCGGATCCTGGAGCGGGACTTCGGGGTGGAGGTGTCGACCAGCCGACTGCTGGGCGACGAGAGCACGGCCGCCATCGCGGCCGGTCTGGAGAAGGCACGTGCCGGACTGGCAGGGGGAGTTGTCGCTGCGTAGCGGCCCTCACGCACCGCCTTGCGCATAGCCTTACGTACGGCCTCACCAGCGGCTGCACCGCGTTTCCTCGGCGGTGCAGCCGCTTCTCACGTTTCCGGAAGGTTGCCGCGCATCTAGCACTGAGATGTATTGATGCACTACAGTACACGAAAGCGTTACGCAGGGGCGGGCCCTGTGACGCGCCGGCACGAGTGCCGTCGTCGGGCTTCGAAGAGAGTCGGAGACTCGTCGACGGGCCAAGGAAAGAGAGACGATGACGACTGAGGCAACCCCGGCCGTGCGCACCCCCGGCAGAAGGGAGCGGAGCAAGCAGCGTGTGCATGATCGCCTGTACACGTCCGCTCTGGAGCTCTTCGCCGAGCAGGGATACGAACACACCACCATCGACCAGATCACCGAGCGCGCCGACGTGGCCAGGGGAACCTTCTTCAACCACTTCCAGCGCAAGGAAGACCTCGTCACCACCTGGGCCCACCGGCGTCAGGAGCAGCTCCGGGAGTTCATGGAGAAGTCCCTGGCCCACACGGACGACGGAACCACTGTCCAGCTGGAGCGGTGCATGTCCGCGCTCGCCGACTTCAACGAGGCGGACAACAACCTCACCCCGGTCATGCTGGCCGCGTGGGTGAAGTCCGGCCAGCCGCTCCAGGAGGAGACCGAGTACGCCAGTCACGTCTTCGTCCGGGTGCTGTCGGCGGGCCGGGACCGGGGCGATGTGGCCTCCGACGTCGATCCGGTGATGGCAGGCAACATGCTGCGGGACGCCTACCTGGGGCTCCTCTACCGGTGGAGCCAGGCCACCGACGAGGTGGTGCCGCTGCACGCCGAACTCCGCGCCCTGCTCAGGATCGCGCTCTGCGGCGTCCTGTCGTACGCCAGCCGCTGCGGCGGCACGACGCAGCGGACCCCGGAGACGGCCGCATCCGGGGCCTGACGCACACCGAGCGGCAACCACGGGGGTGCTCGGGCCTGTTCTGGCCCGTGTGGGTCGCTCGGACGCATGCGGGATGATGGGGTCAGGCGAACGGTCGACGCAGACGACCTGGCAGATCACATGAGGGGCGGCGCTGTGGCAGACGGCGTATCCACCGGCGTGTCCACCGACGTGTCCACGGACGCATCCGCGGAACCGCGTTCGGTCCGCGAGGACGGCTCCGAGGCCGCAGCGGCCCCGCGGGCTTCGCTGCGTCGGCGACTGGGTGGGGGTGTGGTCTTCCTCGTCCTGGTCCTGTTGTTCGCGCTGCCCTGGGGCACGCTCTTCGCCATGGGCGTCCACTGGCCGTTGCCGGTCTTCGTGGCGGGCACCGTCGTCTTCGCCGTGGGCCTCGTCTCCTTCCCGTTCCTGATGGTCGCGGGCCATGGACGCCGGCGGATCGACCGGGCCTCCCGGATCGCGGACAGCACGCTCGGGATCGTCTGGGTGCTCTTCACCTGGTCCGTCCTCGGTGACCTGGCGCACCTGATCCTGGTCGCGCTGGGCTTGGGCGGGGTCGGCCAGGCCCGGATCATCGCTGTCGCCGTCGTCGTGGTCGCGACCACGCTGCTTGCCTGGGGCCACTTCGAGGCGATGAGGGTGCCCCGGGTGAAGCAGGTGGAGGTCACCCTGCCGCGGCTCGGCGCGGGCCTCGACGGCACGCGTGTCGTCGTGCTCGCCGACACCCACTACGGCCCGATCGACCGGGCACGCTGGTCGGCGGGCGTCACCGAGGCGGTGAACGCGCTCGACGCGGATGTCGTGCTCCACGCCGGCGACATCGCGGACGGCACCCCCACCCAGCGCCGGGAGCAGTCGGCGCCGCTGGGGTCGATCCGCGCACGCCTGGCCAAGGTCTACGTGACCGGTAACCACGAGTACTTCAGCGAGGCGCAGGGTTGGCTCGACCGGATGACCGAGCTCGGCTGGGAGTCGTTGCACAACCGCCACGTGATCGTGGAGCGCGGCGGCGACCGGCTGGTGCTGGCGGGCGTCGACGACGTGACCGCCGAGTCCTCCGGCCTGGCCGGGCACCGCGCGAACCTGCTGGGCGCACTGGCCGGGACGGACCAGGACCAGCCGGTCCTGCTGGTCGCCCATCAACCCAAGTACGTGGCACAGGCCGCCGCCGCAGGGATCGACCTGCAGGTCTCCGGGCACACCCACGGCGGCCAGATCTGGCCGTTCAACTTCCTCGTCCGCGTCGACCAGCCGGTCGTGAGCGGCCTCAGCCGACACGGGGAGCGCACCCAGCTCTACACCAGCCGGGGCACCGGCTTCTGGGGACCGCCCTTCCGGGTCTTCGCACCGAGCGAGATCACCCTGCTCACGCTCCGGGCAGGGTGACGACAGGAGGCCGGCATTGTCCGCAACGCTGACGGTGACGCACAAGGCCATCGGGGCCGAGGTTCGGCGCAGCCCCTACGACGTCGTGCTCGACGGGGAACGCGTCGGGACGGTCGCCATGAACGCCATGTTCGAGACACCGGTCGAACCCGGCCGTCACGCCCTGCAGGTCCGCAGCGGCCGAAACTCCAGCCGCACCACGACCTTCGACGCCGCCGAGGGTGAGACCGTCGCCTTCCGCTGCACCGGAAAGAGCTTCCTGCCGGTCTTCCTCCTGTCCTTCGCCGTCCCCAGCCTGGCCCTCCGGCTCAAGCGCCAGTAGGCACGGTTCGCGGGCTGCCGTTGTGCCGGGCGACAATCCGGCACCCGCATTCCGCGTCCCCTGGACCAAGACGGTGTGCGGTCGCGCCCGCCAGCATGGGTCGAAGCCTCGCCAGGCCGCACGCCGTATGCCGCACGCCGTATGCCCGATCAGGAGGACCCGTGACCGCCCAGCCGACCGCGAACGAGCACCCCCAGGCCGAACCGCTGAGCCGCACCGACCTCGTGCCCGTGCCGGAGGAAGAGCTGATCTTCCGGCTCCCGCCGGTGTTCACCGATCCCGCCGTCGAACGCCGCCACCGCAAGGAGCGGCTCGCGGGCGCGCTGCGGCTGTTCGGGCGCTTCGGCTTCGAGGAGGGCGTGGCCGGCCACATCACGGCACGCGACCCGGAGTTCACCGACCACTTCTGGGTCAACCCCTTCGGCGTCTCCTTCAAGCACATCAAGGTCAGCGACCTGCTGCTGGTCAACCACGACGGCGACGTCGTCCAGGGCCGACACCGGGTGAACCGGGCCGCGTTCGCGATCCACGCGGCGGTCCACGCCGCCCGGCCGGACGTGATCGGCGCGGCGCACAGCCACTCCGTGCACGGCAAGGCCCTGTCCGCGACCGGGCAGTTGCTGGAGCCGCTCACCCAGGACGCCTGTGCCTTCTACGAGGACCACGGCTGTTACGAGACCTACTCCGGCGTCGCCAACGACCCGGAGGAGGGCCGCCGGATCGCGGCCGCCCTCGGTGGGAACAAGGCGGCGATCCTGCGCAACCACGGCCTGCTGACGGTCGGGGCGACCGTCGACTCCGCCGCCTGGTGGTTCATCACCATGGAGCGCTCGGCCCAGGCACAGCTCCTGGCCAAGGCCGCCGGCGAGACGATCCGGATCCCGCACGAGGAGGCAAAGCTGACGTATGGTCAGGTCGGCTTCGAGCTGGCCGGCTGGGTCCAGTTCCAGCCGCTGTTCGACCAGATCTCGCGTACCGATCCCGACCTGTTCGACTAGGACGCGATCACCCTTGCGAGAGCGGCCCAGGACAGCGCCCGACTCTACGGCGGAACGCCGAGACTGATGGCCATGCTGTCCATGCGCGAGGCGTTCGGCCACGCGAGCGCCCGGGACCAGGGGGCCACCCACCAGGCCATCGAGGATGCCCACCACCACTTCAACCGAATCAACGCCGGTGACGACGACCCCGCCTGGGTCCAGTACTTCGACCGGACGAGGTCTACATGCTCGTCTGACCCCGATGCTCAGCCTGAGCTCCCCCTGGTGCTCCGCGCGGCGGACGTGGCCCGGCACGGATACGGCCCGGCGGTCGTTGATCGCTCCGGCCTGCGGTTCTAGCCTGCCGTGGACGGGCCCTGTGCGCGGGCCCGCCGCGAGTGGACCGGACGAGCAGGGGAGCAGCGTGGATTCCGCCGATTCCGCGATCAGGGAGCTGTGCCGCCGTGCCTTGACGAACGCGGACGACCTCGCCTCCCGCGTGGTGGAGCAGATCGTCCGCGACGAGTCCGAACTGGCCGACGGCTCGGAGGTGTCGGTCGCCGAGATCAGTGACGCCACCGGGCATCTGATCCGCAACTTCCTTCTCCACATGGCTGAAGGGGTCCCTCCGGACCTCGGCGCGGTGCGGGCACTCGGACATCGCCGCGCCCAGCAGGGCGTGCCGCTGCCCGCCCTGCTGCACAGCTTCCGGATCGGGTTCCGGTTCGCCTGGTCGTACCTCGTTGACCAGGTCGCCCCGGTCGACACCGACACCCTGCGTGCGCTGGTAGAACAGGCCGACCGGATGTGGGTGCTGCTCGACGACTACTCCGCCGAACTGCGCGACGCCTACCGGGACCGCACCGCCGAACTGCTGCGGATGGCGGAGGCCGAGCGCCACCAGCACCTCGACACCCTGCTCGCCTCGGGGCCGGTCGAGACCAGCAGGCGACTGCAGAGCGCGGAGGCGCTGGGGCTCGCGCGCAAGGGCCGCTACCTCGTGATCGCGGCCCAGGGTGCCGGGCCGGCCGTGCGAACGGCCTGGGAGGGCGCACTTGCCGGTCGCGGCGCCGGAGTCCTGTGGCGCGACTCCCCGGACGGTACGGTCGGGGTCGTCGGCGCAGGGCGGGCACCGCTCGACTGGGCGGGACTCCCCGACCTGCTCGACGCCGAGGACGTCCGGCTCGGGTCGAGCGAGACCTTCACCTCGATCCTCGACGCGGCCCGCGCGCTGCGCCAGGCACGGCTGGCACTCGGCAGCATCCCCGGAGGCGCCCGCGGCCATCACCGCTACGGCCAGTTCCCGCTGGGATGCCTGATCAGCGCGAACCCCGAGGACGCGCTCGACCTCGCCGTGAGCACCCTGCACGGCCTGGCGGACCTCCCGCAGCCCCAACGCGACGCCCTGCTGGACACGTTGACCGCCTGGTTCGACGCCGGCGGGTCCACGGACGGTGCTGCCCAGGCGCTCTACTGCCACCGCAACACCGTCCGCTACCGGCTGCGCCACGTCGAAGAACTGACGGGGCTACAGCTAAAGGACCCGAGGGACGCGTCCCATCTCTATCTGGCGGTCCAGGCCTTCGACCAGTTCGGTCGCTCCGACCTGAATTGACGAGCCGTCAGGCATGCAGCCAGGAGACCGGGAAGGAGCTGCCGGAGAGCGCGCCGTCCTGGGTGAGCAGGGTGCCGGCGCGTTCGAGGTTGGTGGTGTTCACCGTCCCTGCCGAGGCGAAGTCCTCGCCGTTCGCGGTGACGTTGCTGAACTGCACCTGGTGGAAGTCGGGGCACGGCGGGATGGTCTGGCTGCCGATCGCCTCGACGATCACCTCGGCCGAGCTGAGTTGCGCGTTCGCGAGGGTCTTGGTGTAGGTCTTGGTCCAGCCCCGGGTGGGGTCGGCGAGGGTGAGCGTGAAGTCACCGCTGCCGTCCGTGGTGACCGAGGACGTCATGGTGTCGCCGGCCTTGATCGTCTCGGTGAAGTAGATCGAGTTGGCCGGGTACATCTCGACCCACGGGTTGTACTGGACGGCGCCCTTCCGGGTGCAGACCGCGTCGAGACCGATCTGCTCGACGGTGGTGCTGGACCATCCGTCCAGGCCGGACCAGAAGGATATGTCTCCGGCGGTGGCCGAGCAGTCCAGTGCCGGAACGGTCCAGTCGCCGGTGACGGTGCGGTAGGTCCCGCCGGTGACGGCGTAACCACCCCAGTTCTCGTTGCCGCTCTGGTGCCGGCGCAGACGGTGGTCCAGGTGCGGCACGGGTGCCGGCTTCGAGGCTGTCGCGGCCACGCGCGAGCCGGCGGGAGCGGCTGAGGCGTCGGCCGTGGCGCTGGTCGGGGCGGCGAGGACGCCGGCGAGAGCAAGTGTCAGCAGTGCTGCCGGTGCGGTGCGGCGCATGGGGGTCCCCCTGTTCAACATGGCTGTGGTCAAGGGCGTGAGGGATGCAGGAGAGGGCCGGTCCCCGAGCGTGCGTGGAGGACGCCGCTCGGGGACCGGCCCTGCCCCGCTCGGTTACTCGTGCAGGAACGTTTCTGTGAAGCTGGTGCCGCTGGAGCCGAGCGCGCTGGTGTGGGCCTCGGTCACGCCGTTCGAGGGGTCGAGCGCGGTCGGGCTGGAGGAGCCGAGCGACTTGCCGTTGACGGTGGCCGAACTGAAGCTCAGGGTGCCGAAGTTCGGGTAGGCGCCGGTCGGCGACTCGATGATGACCTCGGCGCTGGCCCGCGATGCGGAGAGCGACTTGGTCGTGGTGTACGTCCAACCCTTGGTCGAGTCGGCCAGCTTCAGGGTGTAGCGGTTGCTCCCGGCGTACGTCACCGACGCGGTGAGGTGGTCGCCCGCGGAGACCGGGTGCGAACTCGTGCTCAGGTAGACCGGGTTCGCCGGGTACATCTCGTACCAGGGCTCGTCCACCGGGCTGCCGCTGGAGCAGTCGGTCGCCACCCCGGTCTGCTCCACGGTGGAGGTGCCGTAGCCGTCGATCCCGACCCAGGGGGCGTAGAGGTCGTTGCTGGAGTTGCAGGTGGCGCTCGGCTCGGTCCAGCTCGCCGAGACCGAGGTGAAGCCACTGCCGGTGGCGGCGTAGCCGCCCCAGTTGTAGCCGTTGATGTTGTAGTGCAGCGGGCGGAACGACAGTCCCTGGGCAGCCGCCGCGGTGGCCGGCACGGCGGGGGCGGCGAGAGTTGCTGCGGCCGCGACGGTGGCGACACGTATCAGAAATCGGCGCATGCTGGCTCCTTGGTGAGGGGCGATCAGGACGCTCGTAAGCTGGCCCTCGTGTGGGCAGCGGTGCCGAGCATGCCGATTGTCATGAGACACAGCAAGAGGTTGCGCAGTGCAAAGTTGTGGGCGAACTTCCACGCAGGGCTGAAGAATGACGAAGTATCAGACTAAAGCGGTCGCGGAAAATCCCGGATCGGTCCCGGCGGCGAGAACGGCCGAGGATGTCCGCCCGAAGACCGCGGGCTCGGTTGCCGGTGAGCCGGACGCCCTCCCCGCGTGGGCGCTGCGACCTGGCGGGTGGCTCAACCCGTGGAGTCGGGTAAGGAACCAGTAAGAGGAGCGGGCGGCGTATTGGCGCGGCCTTGATGCCCGGGGGCAGTGCGGGCCGCATTCCGGCGGGTTGCGGGCCGGTGTGGCTGGTCGGGGATTCTCATCTTTCGGGGGTCCCCGGCGGGCGACACGCATTCGCCTTGCTAGATTGCGCAACTCTGCAACCGTCCGCGTGGTCGGAGCGTCCCTCGGGTGAACGCGGTTGCCGTGGTCGCTGGAGTGCGAAAGGTGTGAACGATGTCCGACGCGTGGGGCGGTCCTCCCTCGGGAGGCGGCTTGCAGCAAGGCGGCGACCCGTATCCGGGCCCGGAGGCGGCCGGACGGGTGCCGCAGGCGACGGGTGCCGCCCGGCGGTCCGTGCCGGAGCAGCGCGGCGCGGGGGAGCCCGCGGTGGGTGGCCGCGCGGACCGCCGTCGGGGCGCAGCGGAGGCATCGCAGGAGCGGCGCCGTCCCGGCGCGGTGTCGGCTTCGGTGCTGATCGGGCTGCCGCTGGTCGGCGCCCTGGTGAGCGGGGGCGGCGGTGCGGCGCTCGACGCCGGTGCCGTGCTGGGTGCCCTGTGCGCCGCGCTGCTCTGCTCGCGGCCGGGTGTGTGGTGGGTGTCCACCGGTGCTCCGCCCGTCGTGCTGCTGATGGCCCTGGCCGGCTTCGTGGTGCGCGACTCCGGAGGCTCGACGGGGAAGTTCGCGACCGACATGGCCAAGTGCGTCGCGGGGGCCTTTCCCGCGATGGCGGCGGCGATGGCTGTCGCGGTGGTCGTGGGTGTGGCGCGGCTGGTGGCCGCGCGTCGGAGCGGGTGACAGGTTGTGGCGGAACGCCGGGAGGAGCAGAGCGGCATGGGCAGGGCGGCACAGCGGGGCAGGGGCGCGGCCCGACGTCCGGGGAGGGCGTCGAAGGCGGTCGTGGTCGGGCGGACGGCGGCGGTCTTCGGGTCGGTGACGGTGCTGGGCGTGGCCGGGGTGTCCTGGTACGGGGTGCAGCAGTTGACGTCGGGTGTGCTGAGTTCCAACGCCCTGGCGGTGTCGGGGCAGAACGCGCCGCCGAAGCTGGACAACTCGGAGAACATCCTGCTGATCGGCCTGGACAGCCGGAAGAACAACGACGGCTCGAACCTGCCGGGTTGGTTCGTCCAGGACGAGCTGCACGCGGGCTCGTCCAGTGACGTCGGCGGCTACAACACCAACAGCCTGATCCTGCTGCACATCCCGGCGGACGGGAGCGCCAAGGTCCAGGCGGTGTCGATCCCGCGTGACGACTACGTGATGAGCTACAACGGCGACGGCTCCGAGCAGGGCATGCACAAGGTCAAGGAGGCCTACGGCCTGGCCAAGGCCGCAGCCATGCCGGGGCTTGAGGCCAAGGGCCTGACGGGTGCGGCGCTGGAGCAGGCCAGCCGTGAGGTGGGGCGTGAGGCGACGCTGACCACGGTGCAGAAGTTCCTCAACGTGCACATCGACCACTTCGCCGAGGTCAACCTGATCGGGTTCTACGACATCGCCCAGGCGATCGGCCCGGTCACGGTCTGCCTCAACCACGCCACCTCCGACCCGGCGGAGGACGGCCAGGGCTCGGGCGCGAACTTCCACGCCGGTCTCAACGTGCTACAGACGCCCGCCGAGGCGCTGTCGTTCGTGCGCCAGCGGCACAACCTGACCAACACCGACGGCGACGGCAACGGCGGCGACTTCGCCCGCACCCACCGTCAGCAGGCCTACATCACCTCGGCCGAGACCCAGTTGAAGAAGGACGGGGTGCTCTCCGACCTGACGAAGCTTCAGGGACTGCTGAACGTGGTCAAGAAGGACGTGGTGATCGACAACCAGTGGTCGATCCTCGACTTCGCCCAGCAGGCGCCGAACCTGACCGGCGGCAAGGTCACCTTCAACACCCTTCCCATCACCGGACTTCCCACCGTGGACATCCCCGGCGAGGGCATGCAGTCGGTCAACTCGGTCAGCGTCCCGCAGGTCCGGCGGACCGTCACGGCCCTCTTCGCGGACGCCCCGGCGCCGTCCTCCGCGCCCAAGGCCGGCGCGTCGTCCGCGCCTGCGTCGGCGACGACCGTGGACGTGCTCAACGCCTCCGCGCCGACCGGGTCGGCCGGGGTCGAGTCCGCCGCGCTGGTCGCTGCCGGGTACACCAAGGGCCTGGTCGGCGACCACGCCCCCGTCAGCAGCACCGAGGTGCTCTACGGCGCGGGCGAGCAGGCCGCCGCGCAGCAGATCGTGGGCAAGCTGGGCGTCGGCTCCGCGAGCGCGAGCAGCGCGGTGGCCGCCGGGCACGTCGAGGTGGTCCTGGCCTCGGACTTCACCCCGCCCGCCGCCGGATCCGGCTCCAGCAGCGCGGGCAGCACGCCCAGCCCGGCCAGTACCGCGCACCTGGTCTTCCAGGGCCCGGCGGTCAACGGCGGTGGCAGCGGCATCCCCTGTGTCGACTAGGGCCTGTCGTCAAACTCCCGCCGGGCCCGGCCCGCCTGGCACGCCCATCTGCTGCGTTGTCGGATCACCCAAGTACGGCCCAGTACGTGGGCGACCCTCCGCCTTGCATCTGACCGCGCCAGACGAGCCGGGCTGATCCGACGGGAGTTTGACGACAGGCCCTAGTTCCGCGCCCGCCGGCCCTTGCCCGCCAAGCCGCGGCGTCCGGGGCGTGCGCACGCCGGCCCAGTCGCTCTGACGCCAACGAAGCTCCTGGAGGCAGCCCATGACCGAGTACGAGCACCTTCCCCACCCGCACATGCCCTCGCGACGGGCCAACCACCCGGTGCGCACCGCGGACCAGCATCCCCAGGGGAGCGCGGTCAGCCGCTTCAACACCAAGGTGGCGCTCATCGTCACCCGCGCTGTCGGCAGCATGTGGTGCGCCTACGCGTTCGCCCTCTTCGACCTGATCAGCCTGCCGTCCGCGATCCAGGGCGGGGCCTCGGCCATCGTCTCCTGGGTGGCCCAGACCTTCCTGCAACTGGTCCTGCTGTCGGTCATCATGGTCGGCCAGAACGTGCAGGCCGACGCCGCCGACAAGCGCTCCCAGGCCACCTACGAGGACGCCGACGCGACCCTCCACGAGGTGGCGCTCCTTCAGGCCCACCTCGCGGCCCAGGACATGCTGCTCACCCGCATCGCCGAACAGGTCGGTGTGAGCCCGGTTCCGGTCATCGACCCGCCGACCGGGATGACCATCCCCGCCCCCGCGGGTGGCGCCGAGCGGTTGTAACCACGGCGTGGGGTTACTCAACACCCGATTGTCGTGTAGACAGTGGCTCTGAACTTCCTCTGAACTGTTCCACTGCAGGAGGGGAGCCAGTTGGTGCGCCAACTCGATGCCGCCGCCGCGACGGTGACCCGCGATGACGTCCTGGACAGCGCCGTCCGGGCACTCCACGAGGCACCGGGGCTGGTCCTCCTCGGTGCGGCCGGCAGCGGTCGCTCCCACATGGTCGAGCGACTGGTCGAGCACGGCCGGATCAACGGCGTGCGAGTGCTGCGCTGCGCGCCGGTCGAAGCCGAACTGCCGCTGCCCTTCATGTGCCTGATCGATCTGTTCGACACGGTCCCCGACGAGACCCTGGAGGCGCTGCCGACCGGGCAGCGGGACGCCCTGCGCGCGGCGTTGTTGCGCGGCGCGGACGAGGACGTGGATCCGGCCGGGGCCCGGGTCCCGCTCGCGGTGCTCACCCTGCTGCGCCGGTTGGCCGCCGAGGGCCCGGTCTGGCTGGTGGTGGACGACGCGCAGTGGGTGGACGAGCCCACCGCCCGGGTCCTCTCCTTCGTCGCCCGCCGAACCGCGGGGACGGGGCTGCGGATCATCGCCACCGAGCCGACCGGCTGCGGTCGGGCACTCGTCCATGACGTGCTGTGCCCCGACGGCGCCGTGCGGCTGACCGTGCCGCCGATGGGGCCTGCCGAGTCGGCCGCGCTGCTCGCGGAGCACGCGGGCGGCGCCCCGCTGCCCAGCAGCACCGTGCAGCGGATCGTCGAAACCGCCGCGGGCAACCCGCGCTACGCGCTGGAGTTGCTCCGCTCGCTACCGCCGGGCGGTCGCCCGGAGGCGGCGGCGTTGGGCGGCGCCGACCGCGCCGACCGCGCCCCGCTGCGCGGCCTGCTGCTCGACCGCCTGCACGCGCTGCCGCAGGAGGTACGCGAGGCGCTCGTACTCGTGGCCGCGGCCACCCGCCCCGACCTCACGCTGCTGGCCACGGCGGGCGGCCCGTCCGTGACGCTGCATCTGGAGACCGCGGAACGCCTGGGGACGATCCGCATCGGACCGGACGGACACGTCCACTTCGACAACCCACTGCTGCGCAGTGCCCTCTACACGGAGGCGAGCGGACACGAGCGACGGAACGCCCACGCCCGGCTCGCCGACGCGGTGATCGAGCCGGTGGAGCGGGTACGGCATCTCGCGCTCGCCAACCCGGCCCGGGACGAGGGCGTGGCACAGACCCTGATGGTCGCCGCTGCCGCCGCCCGTCGCCGCGGCGCCCCCGGGGCGGCGGCGGAACTGGCCGCCCTCGCCGTGGTCCGCACGCCCGCCGACGCCGAGGCCGCCCGCACCGAGCGGCAGTTGGCCGCGGCCGACTATGCCGTGGACGCGGGCCGCCGCGATGTCGCCCGCACCGAGGCGCAGTTGCTGATCACCGAGGCCCGGAGCCCGGAGACGCGGGCGCAGGCCCGGATCGTGCTGCTGCGCTGTGCGGGGCAGTCGCTGGAGCACGAGGGCGGACTGATCCGGGACGGGCTGAGCGACGCCGCTGCCGCCCGCTCCCCGGGCCTGGAGGCCCGGTTGCGCTGCTGGAGTGCCTCCCGTGACCTGCTCGCCGGACGGATCCACCGGGCCGAGACGGAGGCGCGGCGGGCGGCCCGCCTTGCCGTCGAGACCGGCCTGTGGGAGACCGAGCTGGAAGCACTGACCACGCTGGCGTATCTGCAACGGCTGGGCGGCGACCCGGAGGCCGAGGCGACCTTGCGGCGGGCGCTGGCGAACGCGCGCGGGCGCGGCATCGACGAGCTCGTGCTGGGGGAGGCACTGCGGACCGAGGCCGTCTTCCACCTGCACGCCAACCGCCTGACGGCGGCCGAGAGTTCGCTGCTCGGGATGCTCGCCCGCCTCGGGGGGCAACTTGGCGTCGAGGAGCAGATGGGCCTTCAGATCCATCTCGCGGATGTGCGCATCAACTCCGGCGACTGCCGGGGCGCGCTGCAGGCCGCTCGGCGCGCCCGCGAGCTCCACGCCGAGCTGGTGGGGACGGAGGCGCTCCACGTTGCCGGCGGCCGAGAGGCCGTCGGGCACGAGACCGTCGGGCACGAGCGGATCGGGCGCGAGCCCACTGACCACGCGGTCATCGGGCACGCGGTCGTCGACCACGAGGTCAACGGTCACGAAGCCATCGGTCACGAAACCATTGGCCGCGAGGCGGAAGCGGCGGGCCCGGTGCTGTACATCACCGCCGCCGCCGAGTCGGTCGGCGGTTCGCTGGACCGGGCCCGGCTACTGGCCCAACGTGGCGCCCACCGCGCCGCCCGGGAGGGCAACCGCTTCTGGCGGCTGTGGAACCTGACGGTGCTGGGCCGGGTGCATCTGATGGCCGGAAAGGCGGCGCAGGCCGCCGAGGTCCTGCGTGAGGCGCGCGCGATCGAGCGGGAGATGGGCATCGTCGACCCGGGTGTCGGCCGCTGGCACGCCGATCTGGCCGAGGCCCTGGTCGGCGAGGGAACGGAGCAGTCGCTGGCCGAGGCGGAGGAGTTCCTCGACGAGGTGTCCGCTGCCGCCCGGCGCCTGGGCCGGGAGGCGGTGCTGGGCACGACGGAGCGCGCCGGAGCCCTGCTCTGCCTGAGTCGCGGTGAACTGCCGGAGGCGACCGCGCTGTTGGAGTCCTCGATCGCCCGACTGCGACGGGAGGGCCTGCCGCTGGAACTGGCCCGCGCGCTGGCCGCGTCCGTCGAGGTGGAGCGGCGCGGACGGCGGCACGCCGCCTCCCGGCGGGCCGCCGACGAGGCGCTGCAGATCTTCCAGGACGCGGGCGCCGCAGCATGGTTGGCCTCGATCGAGCCACGCACGCAGGGTGCGGTCCAGTCGGCGCCCGCCCGTCGGCGGACCCCGCATGCGGCAGTCTCCTCCCCGCTCACGCCCTCGGAGCAGCGGATCGCCGCACTGGCCGCGGCCGGCGCGACCAACCGCGAGATCGCGGCGGACTGCTACCTCAGCGTCAAGACGGTGGAGGCGTCGCTGTCCAGGGTCTACCGGAAGATCGGCGTCAGATCCCGCACCGAGCTGGCGTCCCGTACCGAGCAAGCGTCCCGTACCGAGCAAGCGCAGACGCTGTCGGGTTGACGGTCGATCGGTAGCTCCAGAAGTGGGCGGTCTTCACCAGAGTTTCACAGGCAAGGGTCAGGCGACGCACAGTCGAGGGTTTTCCCGCCTTACGTCGAGGGAGCGGGAGTTCCTACGGTTGGGGCAACTGCTTGACCCGTGCATGATCACCTGCACGGATCAGACTCGACCTCCATGGAGGACGTCCCGTGACTGCCCGCCGCCTCAAGACCCTCGGTCTCCTCGCCGCTCCGCTCCCGGCGATCGCCGCGCTCGCCCTCACCACGCCCGCCCACGCCGTGGCCCAACCGCAGGTCGCGCTGCGCGGCGACGTGGTGAGCGCCATCAGCCACTCCGTCCGCACCGGCGCCGTCGCCTCGTCGACGCGCCTGAACGTCACCGTCAGCCTCGCGATGCGCGACCAGGCCGGTCTGCGGGCCTTCCTCGCGCAGGTCACCGACCCGCACTCGGCGCAGTACAAGCACTATCTGACGGTCAGTCAGTTCGCGGCCCGCTACGGGGCCGGTCAGGCGACCGTCAACGAGGTCACCGGTTACCTGAAGTCGCAGGGCCTCCACGTCGGACAGATCGCGGCGAACCACCTCTCCGTCACGGCCGCGGGCAGCGCGCAGCAGGTGGAGAAGGCTTTCGGCACCAGCCTGGCGACATACCACGACGCCGGTGTGAAGCGCGACTTCTTCGCCAACACCACGGCCCCGAAGATCCCCGCCGCGTTCGCCGCCGACGTGGTGGACGTCTCCGGGCTCGACAACTTCGCGGCGCACCGCCACTTCAACCACGTCAACACCGCTGTCCGGCCGAACGCCACCGCGCCCGTGGCCGGCCTCGACCCGACCAGCGGCCCGGCGGCCTACGACCTCGCGTCGCTCCAGTCCAGCGGTGACAACGGCACCGGGGTGACCGTCGGCCTGGTGGAGTTCTCCGCGTTCTCCCAGTCCGACATTTCCACCTACGACTCCACCTACGGCCTGAACGTCAGCGCGCCGACCGTGGTGAACGTGGACGGCGGCACCACCGACACCTCCGGCCAGGACGAGGTCGACCTGGACATCGAGGTCATCCAGGCGCTGGCCCCCGGCGCCACCATCAAGGTCTACGAGGCGCCCAACTCCACCGCCGGCGACGAGGCGCTCTACTCGCAGCTGGCCAGCGACAAGGTGCCGGTCGTCTCCTCCAGCTGGGGCCAGGCCGAGTCGCAGATCGACGCCGCGAACCGCACGGCCGACGACCAGTCCCTCCAGGAGGCGGCAGCCCAGGGGCAGTCGGTCTACGCGGCCTCCGGCGACAACGGCTCCGACGACGCGGGCGACGGCGGCACCTCGGTCGACTTCCCGGCCAGCGACCCCAGCGTCTCGGGCGTCGGCGGCACCACCCTCTCCACCAACTCCGACGGCTCGTACGGCGGGGAGACCGCCTGGTCCGGCAGCGGCGGTGGTACCTCCACCGTCTTCACCCAGCCCAGCTACCAGTCCGGCGTCACCAGCGACACCAACCGCGACGTGCCGGACGTGGCCGCGGCCGCCGACCCCAGCACCGGCTGGGCGGTCTACACCGGCGGCCAGTGGGAGGAGGTCGGCGGCACCAGCGGCGCCGCGCCCAACTGGGCCGCCTTCACGGCGATCTACGACCAGGTGGCGGCCGCGAAGGGCCACGCCGCGTTCGGCAACGCCAACTCCACGATCTACGCCGACGCGGGCGGCTCCAACTACGCCAACGACTTCCACGACGTCACCAGCGGTAGCAACGGCGCGTTCAGCGCCGGCACCGGCTACGACGAGGTGACCGGCTGGGGCTCCTACGACGGCGCGAAGTTCATCTCCGACAACCTCGGCTGACGCCTTCGCACTCCGCCCCGAGAGGTCCCGGCTCCCTTCTGCGCAGGGGGGAGCCGGGACCTCGGGCTGTGCGGGAGCGCGTCCCTCCCGCGGCATCGGCGCCTGCCCGGGGCGCTGGTGCCGCGGGGATCGCCCGACACGCGAACGGGATCGGAAGAATCGTTTGGCCACGGACGACCGGCTCTAGTGTGAGCGCCGTCCCCGTGACCACTCAGTTCGAGGAATCCCCATGCGCCTGCGCAATGCCGTCACCTCGGCCGCCGCCGCTCTGCTGCTCACACTCGCCCTCCCCGCCGCCGCCCACGCGGCCGACGGCGAGTTCCGCTACCAGTTCGGCCCCGGCCTCACGTCCTCCCTGGACGAGCCGCCGAGCGGTGAATGCATCGACATCCCCGAAGCGGCCCTCGACAGCCCCGCCTACGCGCCGCAGAACTTCACCGACGCGACGGCGACGGTCTTCCTGGACTTCGGGTGCAGCGGCGACACCTACCACGTGATGCCCCCGGGTGCGGTGCGCGGCCAGCGCCTCATCGTCCGCTCCGTCGTCTTCTCCTGACCGCCGCACTCGCAGCACCCCGTACGGCCCTGGCCGCCGCCCACTGCACCTGGGCGGCGGCCCGAGGATCTCTTCGCGCTGGCGACCGGGGCGAGTAGGCGCGCGGGCCGGGCGCGTTGCACTGCGATGATGGGACGCGTGCGCTACCGCATCCTCGGCACCACCCAGGCGCTCCGCGACGACGGCATGGCCGTCCAGGTCGGCGGAGCGCGGCTGCGTGGGCTGCTCACCGTGTTCGCGCTGCGGCCAGGCCGCAGCGTGCCCGTCGCGATGCTGGTCGACGAGGTGTGGGGCGCGGACCCGCCCGCCGACGCGCCAGGCGCGCTGCAGGCGTTGGTGGGGCGGCTGCGACGGGCTCTCGGGCCCGGCGCGATCGTCTCGGTCGACGGGGGTTACCGGCTCGCCGCCGCGGCCGAGGACGTCGACCTCTTCCGGTTCGACCGCCTTGCCGCCGACGGTGTCCGCGCTCTCTCCGACGGCAACCCGGCCAAGGCCGTCGAGGTGCTCGACGACGCACTGGCCCTGTGGCAGGGGCCCGCTCTTGTCGATCTGCCCGATCGGGAGGCCGAGGCCTCGCGCTGGGAGGTCAGGCACCTGGACGCGCGCCGTGCCCGCCTCGACGCGTTGCTGACGCTCGGCCGGGCGGACGCGGCGCTGCCCGAGCTCGCCGCGCTGTGCGACGCGTCCCCCCTGGACGAGTTGTTCCAGGCACAGCGGCTGCGCGCGTTGCGGGACTTGGGGCGCACGGCCGAGGCACTGGCCGGGTACGAGGACGTACGCCGCAGTCTCGCCGACCAGCTGGGCGCCGACCCGGGCCCCGAGCTGCGGGCGCTGCACGCCGAGTTGCTGTCCCCGGCCGAGCGCGCCGAGCGCGCCGAGCCTGCTGGGCCTGCTGGGCCTGCAGTGCGGCCCGGCAACGCGTCCGGCCGGGCAGCGCAGACCCCGCCGGGAGCGCCCCGTCCCCCGGGCAACCTGCGCGCGCGGCTCACTTCCTTCGTCGGCCGCAGCGCCGACATCGACACCATCCGTGCCGACCTGGCCGGGGCCCGACTGGTCACCCTGATCGGTCCCGGTGGCGCGGGCAAGACCCGACTCTCGCAGGAGGCGGCCGAGGGGCTCGGCGGCACCGCGGCCGCGCCGGACGGCGTCTGGCTCGCCGAGCTGGCTCCCGTGGGGGACCCGTCCGCCGTCCCGGAGGCGGTGGTCAGCGCCCTCGGCGCTCGCGAGACCGTCCTTTCCGGCGCCGGCGCGGAGGAACTGCGCGCCGTCTCCGAGCGGCACGGCGACGACCCGCTCACCCGGCTGGTCGAGCACTGCACCGACCGCCGCATGCTGATCGTCCTCGACAACTGCGAGCACGTGATCGACGCCGCGGCCGCGCTTGCCGAGCAGCTCCTCGCGCGCTGCCCCGGCCTGACCGTCCTCGCCACCAGCCGCGAACCGCTCGGTGTCCCGGGGGAGTTGCTGCGACCGGTGGAGCCGCTCCCGGAGCCGTACGCGCTGCGGCTCTTCGGTGACCGCGGCGCGGCGGTGCGCCCCGGATTCACCCCGGACGAGGACCCGGAGGCCGTCGCCGAGATCTGCCGCCGCCTGGACGGGCTGCCGCTCGCCATCGAACTCGCGGCCGCCCGACTACGGATACTGACACCTCGTCAGATCGCCGACCGGCTCGACGACCGGTTCCGACTGCTCACCTCCGGTTCGCGCACCGCTCTGCCCCGCCAGCAGACGCTGCGTGCGGTGGTGGACTGGTCCTGGGACCTGCTCGACGAGCCCGAACGGGGTGTGCTCTCCTGGCTGTCCGTCTTCCGGGGCGGCTGCGATCTGGCGGCGGCCGAGGCGGTCTGCGGGCCCGATGCGCTGGACGCGTTGGCCTCGCTGGTCGACAAGTCCCTGGTCGTCGCCGGGCCCGACGAGGGCGACGGCGTCGACGGGGGCATGCGCTACCGACTGCTGGAGACGGTCGCCGAGTACGCGGGTGACCGGCTCGACGAGACCGGCCGGCGTGCCGACGCCGAGCGCGCGCACCTCACCTACTACCGCGAACTCGCCCGCACCACCGACCCGTTGCTGCGCGGGCACGGCCAACGCGCCGCGATCGCCAGGCTCGAGCGTGACTACGAGAACCTGCGCACCGCGCTGCACCGCGCCGTCGACGCCCGCGACGAGCAGGAGGCGATCAGCCTCGTCCTGTCGCTGAGCTGGTTCTGGCAGATGCGCGACCTGCGTCCCGACGCCCGCGTGTGGGGTGAGGCCACCTCTGCGCTCGGCCCCGACCCCTTCGCGGGACCGGTGCGCCCCGCGCCGCCGCTCCTCCAGCGCTGCACGGACACCCCGCCGCCGCTCGCCGGAGACCTGCTCGACGAGGCCCGACGCCAGGTCCACCTGCTCCGGCTCGCGTACCTGGACGTGGAGGCGGAGCAGTGGCAGACCGAGGAGGGCCAGGCCCGGCTGCACGCCATCATCGACACCTACCGCGCCGACCTGCCGCAGGCCTGCCGTCCGCCCGGCAACGTCTGGTACTTCGCGGTCCTGATGGTCGGTCAGCCGGATCTCCTGCGCGAGCTCAGCGACCTGACCGTGCGCACCTGCCGCGAACTCGGCTACACCTGGGAACTCGCCCTCGTCCTGGAGACCCGCGCCAACCTCCTTGCCAACCGCAGCGAGTGGGCGCAGCAGGCGCTCACGGACGCGGACGAGGCCATCGAGCTGTTCACCCGGCTCGGCGACGAGTGGGGCGTCGCCGAGGGGCTGTCGGTGCGCGGTGAGGCGCACGAGAAGCTCGGCCACCTCGCCGAGGCCGCTGCCGACTACATCAGCGCCCGCGAGCTCGCCGAGGACATGGGCGCCCACACCCAGGCGACGATCCTCCAGGTCAGGCTCGGTCAGGTGCTCATCGACCAGGGCGAGGGGGAGCGTGGCGAGCGGATGCTGCGCGAGACCCTGGAGCCGTCCCGTCGGCTCGCGAACGAGGCGCGGCCCGCAGCCAGGATGTTCCTGGTCACCCGGCTCGGCGAGACCGGTCGCATCGCCGAGGCACGTGAGCAACTCGCCCTGCTCCGCGGGGAGGTCACGTCGAGGGAGGCCCCGTTCGTCCATGGCGTGCTCGCGGGGATGGAGGCGATGATCGAGGTCCTGGACCGGCGCCCTGACCCGGCCCTGGAGCGGTTGACGCAGGCCCTCGACCTCGGCGCCGACCCGCTCATCTCCGTGATCATGCCGCACCTGCGGGCGACGTATCTGCTCACTGCCGCCCGCGCCCTCGCCCAGCGTGGCGACGAGGACGGCGCCCTGCGCGCCGCGCGGCTGGTCGGCGCCTCCGACGCCGCGCTCCCGGACGGCCATGTCCCGACCGCGACCGAACTGCGTTGGCGGACCGCGGCCGAGGCGGAAGCGCGGGCCCTGCTCGACGAGGCGGGTTACGACCGCGCCTACGCCGAGGGCGGCGGCCTCTCCGTGGAGGAGGCCGCCGCCCTGCTGTGACGGGCACCGGGGGACCGGTGTCCCGCGGGCCGACGAGTCCTGGCGGCGGGTCAGCTCTTCCTGGTGAACTTGCGGATGGCGACCGGGGCCATGACCAGGGTCAGACCGGCGGTCCAGGCGAGGGTCACCGTCAGCCCGTGGGCGATCGGGCCGCCGGTCATCAGGCCGCGCGCCGCGTCCGCGAGACCGGACATCGGGTTGTAGGTGGTGAAGCTCTCCAGCCAGCCCGGCATCGAGGTGGTCGGGGTGAAGATCGACGAGCCGAACTGCAGCGGCATCATCACCAGGAAGCCCATCGCCTGCACGGACTGGGCGTTCTTCATGGTCACACCGAGGACCAGGAAGATCCACATGACAGCGGAGCCGAAGAGCGCGGACAGGCCGACGGACGCCAGCAGACCGACCCAGTGGCCGTTGATCTGGAAGCCGACCAGGAGCGCGACGATCATCTGGACCGTCATGGCGACCAGGAGACGGACCAGTTCCACCGAGATCTTCGCGACCAGTACGGAGCCACGGCCGATAGGCAGTGACCGGAAGCGGTCCATGATGCCCTTGTTGAAGTCCTCGTTGAACCCGGTGCCGACGGCCTGCGCGATGTTCATGCTCATCATCGCGATCATGCCCGGGATCACGTACTGGACGTACGCCGCCTGACCGCCGCCGAGCGCCTTGCCGATCGAGCCGCCGAAGACGTAGACGAAGAGCAGGGTGAAGATGACGGGCATCAGCACCGCGTCCATCATCGACTCGGGATCCTGCTTGATCCACAGCAGGTTGCGGCGGATCAGCGCACCGGTGTGGCGGAGGTGGCCGCGCAGGCCGATCTTCGGGTCGGCCTCGATGGTGATGGTGGGGACGGTGGGGGAAAGGGTGACGGCGCTCATGCGGAGACCTCCTCGAGAACGGGCGCGGTCTGCTGCGGCACGGACGCCTTCTGGCCGGTGAGAGACAGGAACACTTCGTCCAGGCTGGGCAGTTCGGTGGTGATCGAGCCGATCGTGAGACCGCGGGCGGTGACCGCGCCGACGACCGTGGTCAGCTGCTCGTCGCTGACGATCGGCACCAGGACCTCGCCGGACTCGGCGTCGATGACAGCGCCGGGGACAAGGGCGGTGGCGGCGGTACCGGCCTGAGCCGGTTCGCCCGGACCCAGTTGATCAAGAGCGTGCGCCAGCGGGTCCAGCTCCAACGGGTCGGCGGGACGGATCCGCAGAGTGCGGCCGCCGACCTTCGCCTTGAGTGCGTCGATGCCACCGCTGGCGATGACCTTGCCGCGGTCGACGACGGTCAGCTCGGAGGCCAACTGCTCGGCCTCCTCCATGTACTGGGTGGTGAGCAGTACCGTCACGCCGTCCCGCACCATGCTCCTGACCTCGGCCCACACCTCGTTACGGGTGCGGGGGTCGAGGCCGGTCGTCGGCTCGTCCAGGTACAGGACGTGCGGGCGGCCGATCATCGACGCGGCCAGGTCGAGGCGGCGGCGCATGCCGCCGGAGTACGTGCGGGCCGGACGGGTCGCGGCGTCCGTGAGCGAGAACCGCTCCAGCAACGCGTCCGCGCGGGAGCGGGCCTCCTTGCGGGACAGGTCCAGCAGCCGGCCGATGAGGTAGAGGTTCTCCCGGCCGGAGAGCTTCTCGTCGACCGAGGCGTACTGGCCGGTCAGGCCTATCACCCGGCGCAGCTGCCGGGGCTGCCGCACCACGTCGTACCCGGCGACGATGGCCTGCCCGGCGTCCGGGGTGGTCAGGGTGGACAGGCAGCGTACGAGGGTGGTCTTGCCGGCGCCGTTCGGGCCGAGGACACCGAGGACGGTGCCTTCGTGCACGTCCAGGTCCACGCCGTCCAGTGCCCTGGTCTCGCCGAAGTGCTTGACCAGTCCCCGGACGGACACGGCCACCGGGCGGCCGGATTCGGGGGTCTTGTCGATTCGCGTCATGACCGCCAAGCTGCCAGGCCCTGCCGACAGACCGCCGACACGGCGTCGACACGGGGCTGGTAGGGGCGGCGTCCGCCGACAGATCTCCGACAAGCCGCCGACAGGTCTCGGTCGGAACTCGTGGGACGGGTACGGAGCACTTCCGGCCATTGTGTTCCCGAATGCCGTTGCGTACTACACCTACGGGAGGACGTGGACTACGTTGGCGACGTAGTTAGGTGTTCATGCCATCTACGTGGAGGCCCGTCATGCGCGTCAGTGTCGACCCGGACCGTTGCTGCAGTTCCGGGCAGTGTGTGGCAGCCGTGCCGGAGGTGTTCGACCAGTCCGAGGACGACGGGGTCGTCCTGCTGATCCAGCCCCGGCCCCCGGCGGAGCTGCAGTCCGCCGTACGCACGGCGGCCGGCATCTGCCCGGGCCGGGCCATCTCGGTACAGGAGCCCTGAGCAGCCGGGCGGCGCCCGCCAGCCGCGCCGCCGGGCCGCGGAACCGTGGAACCATGAAGGAGAACCACTCGTGACCACTGTGGAGCCGATCGACGCCATCACCTTCCCGGCCGCCCGCGGCGGCTGCCCGTTCGCGCCGCCGCCCGCCTACCAGGAGGCCCTGGAGCAGCGGCCGATCACCCCGATCTCGCTCTGGGACGGTTCCCGCGCCTGGCTCGTCACCCGGCACGAGGACGTCCGCGCCGTCATGGGCGACAGGCGGTTCAGCGCCGACGCACGCAACGCCGGCTTCCCGTTCCTCAGCGACGGGCGCCGGGAGTTGGCGACGGAGAACCCGTCCTTCATCCGGATGGACGATCCCGAGCACGCCAGGTTCCGGCGCATGCTGACCGGCGACTTCATCATCAAACGCGTGGAGGCGCTGCGGCCCGAGGTCCAGCGGATCGTCGACGGCTTCCTCGACGGGATGACCGCGCACCACCCCCCGGCGGATCTGGTCGCCGAGTTCGCGCTGCCGGTGCCGTCGCTGGTGATCTGCAGGCTGCTGGGCGTGCCGTACCAGGACCACGACTACTTCCAGGAACGCAGCCGGATCCTGCTGAACAACCACACCACGGCCGACCAGGTGCGCCGGGCGAACGACGAACTCCGCAGCTACCTTGAGGAGTTGGCGGAACGCAAAGCGCACGAGCCGGACGACCGGATCATCAGCCGGCTGGTCGCCCGCGGGGATCTCACCGGCTTGGAAGTGGCCGGGATGAGCCTGCTGCTGCTGATCGCCGGCCATGAGACCACGGCCAACATGACCGCCCTGTCCACGCTCGCGCTGCTGCGCGATCCGGCCCAACTCGCCCGGCTCCGGGAGGATCCGACGCTGATCAAGGGCGCGGTCGAGGAGTTGCTGCGCTTCCTCAGCATCGTCCAGAGCGGTACGGTCCGGGTCGCGGTCGAGACCGCGGAGCTCGGCGGCACCACGATCGAGGCCGGGGAGGGCGTGGTGTGCATGCTCTCCACCGCCAACCGGGACGGCTCCGTCTTCGCGTCGCCGGACGAGTTGGATGTCGGGCGGGACGCCAGGCGGCACGTCGCCTTCGGGTTCGGCGTGCACCAGTGCCTGGGACAGCCGCTGGCCAGGCTGGAGTTGCAGATCGTGCTGGAGACCCTGATCCGGCGGCTGCCGGGGCTGCGGCTCGCGGTTCCGGTCGAGCAGGTGCGGTTCCGCACGGACGCCGCCGTCTACGGCGTCGAGGAACTGCCCGTCGCCTGGTGAGCTGAGCGGTGGTTACCGCCCGGCGGCGTGCGGGCGGGAACCACCAGGCCTTCCTTCTGGCCGACCGTCAGCAATGCTTGATGATCTTGCTCCACTGTGCGTAGGTTCCGGTGGTCAGGTACCGGTCGTTGACGTAGCCGGAGAAGTTGGCGCCGTCGTCGACCGAGAACCAGTAGTGGTCGCCGGTCCCGTCGGCGTCGTCGGACCCGGTGGTCCAGCAGTAGGTGATCAGCTGGTTGCCGTTGTGGCCCTGGTAGTACGCGTTGTGGCCGTGGTCGTAGTCCGGCGAGTTCTGCATCGAGAGGTACGAACCCGGGGCGATGTCGGTGACGTGTGCGCACCAGTCGTTGGGGTTGCCGCCGATGGAGCACTTGTAGAGCCCTGACGGTGGTCCGGGGGTGGGCCCGGCGCACTGGTCCACGCCCGGTAGCCAGGCCGGTCCCTTGAGGAAGATGTTGCTGAGCCACCCGTGTTGGGCAGGCAGGTAGGACCAGACGTCGTTGGTCACCCCGCCCGAGGTCACGGGATCGGCGTGCTCCTGGCAGCTGACGTAGACCGTGGTGGGGGACGGCAGGGTCGCCGTGACCGCGGCCTGCGTCGTGGGGGCGGTCCGCACGTGGGCGTCCGTGGCCCACGTCTGCTCGGGGGTGCCGCTCGGCGGTGGCGGGGTGGGGCCGGGGTGGACGATGTCGCGCTGGCGGATCGCGGCGGCGACCGCGCGCCCGGCGGTGTCGGCCGCCACAGCGTGTGCCTTGAGGTTGTCGCTCGCGCTGTCGCCGTAGTCCCGGTACGACACGTGCGGCGGGTCGGCGCCGACGAAGCCGCTGTTGGCGAAGTCCGTCAACCACTTCTGCTGCCAGCTGGAAGAGCCGGGGTACGCGGACTCGTCGCAGACGGCGTCGTCGGTGCGGCACACGTCGAAGTACCGTCCGTCGCCCACGAATCCGGCGAACACCTCGGGCACGGGAAGTCGCTGCATCAGCCCACCGTGGTCGACATCGGCGGTGCCGACGGAGAAGTCGGGGTTCAGCGTGGTCATGTACCCACGCTGGGCCAGGCCGACCTGGCCGTTGTAGCGCGACGCGTCCCCGACGTCGACGATCGCGCCGATCTCGTCGGACTCCCGCTGGTTGCCCGCGATCACCGACTGCGCGAGCGCGTTCTTGACGACCTGGGCCCCCTGGGAATAGCCGAGGAGGATCAGCGTGGGGCGGCTGGCGCAGGCCGAGTAGAACTGGATCGCCTCGACCAGCTTGTGCCATCCCTCGGCCATCGACGTCGGGTAGTCGTCGGGTCCGAGGTGCCACGGGAACCAGGAGGGCAGGTTCGCCGCCGACGCCGGGTAGGGAAGATTGCGCACGGTGACCTCGTCGGACGTCACGTGCCGGTCGGCCAGCGCGCTCACGAGCGCCCTGACGTAGGTGTTGTTGACGCCCACGTCGCCGTACGGGTAGATCTGGCCGGTGGAACTGTCCTTGTCGTATTCGCCGGTTCCGTAGGCGGAGAGGATCACCCAGGGCTTGTCGCAGTTCATCGCCGGCTGCGGCATCGGGTACTCCGCCCGCGCCGCGGTGGCGTTGCCCAGTGACAGCATGGACGCCAATGCCAGCAGCAGTGCCAGTGCGGCTGCCCACACCGGCCTCCGGAATCCCTCACACGTCGCCGGCATCATCTGCCCTCCTCCGCCCGACCAGGTCCGCGCCTGGGCATCTGACACCTCGTCCGTATCCCAGACAGGCGACGACCATACTGGACGTACACGTCCGATCTGGGGCGGATGCTTTGCGATAACTCGATCGAGTGAAGAGTGAAGGATGAAAGGTCGGGTCGGTCCCACGGTGACCGGAGCCGCTGTCAGCCGCAGTCGCCTACCGGGCGACGGCGAACGAGTGGACGCACTTCGAGCGCCTGAAGCGGTGGCCGCGCGGCCTCCTCGTGGCCGGGGACGCGCTGTGCCGGTTCAACCCGGTCCACGGGCACGGGATGACGGTGGCGGCACTGCAGGCCCAGGTGATCGCCGCGCAGACTGCCGCGCGTGAGCCGGCCACGGTCGCCGCTGAGGCGCAGAAGCTGCAGAAGGCCGTGGCGAAGTGCCCGAAGGCAGCCTGGGCGATCGCCACCGGAGAGGACTCCCGCTATCCGAACACGGACGGGCCGGCACCGGGCCGACTCGTCAGGATGCAGCAGGACTACCTGGCCCGCGTGTTGGCCGCGGCCCACACCGACCCGGTGGTGTCCGAGAGCTTCTCCGCGGTGCTCTCGCTCAACCGCGGCCCCGAGATGCTGCTGACGCCGCAGATCGCCGTACGCGCCCGCCGCCGTCAGACCTGAGGTTCCGCATCCGCGTTCCGTCGGTCACCGAAGGTCCGCCGCTGCCGACGGATGTCGTCACCGGCATCCGTCCGGTGGTCCGCGCGGCTCACGCCCACACGTCGGGTCCGCCGCCCTGCCACTCGACCATGTCCTCGGATTCGAGGTCGAGTTCTTCGAGGCCGGCGAGGCGGCAGAACTCGGCCACGTCCGCGAGCACGTGGGCCTTGCCGACGTGCCTGCCGAGGATGGTCACGGGACGGTACGGGCCGGCCATCGGCTCGGTGTGGACCGGGTGGACGACGACGTGCGCGTGATGGCCCGCACCTTCCGGGCTTGCTTCGCTCATGTCGCCCAGCCTGCGGTGTTCGCAGGGTGATCGCATCCGGGTGGAGTGCGCCGCTCGAACGAGCGACGGGGGCGGAGGGGGATGCTTCGGCCTATGCCTCGCCCCGGCCGGTGGCGGCACAGGCATCGGAGCAGAAGCGCGTGCGGGCGCTGCTGCCCCAGCGCTCGTGCGGGGTGCCGCAGCGGGGGCACTGGCGTGTGATGCCCGCGGCGACGTAGTCGAGCAGATCCAGAGCGTGGAGCAGTGCACGGCAGTCCTCCGCGCCCTGCGCTCGCGAGGCCACGAGGAGGCGGGCCTGTTGACGGGTTCTGCGGTCCTGGGCAGTGAAGATGTCGAAATCGCCTGAGCTGTAGGGGTCGTGCACGGGTGGGCCATCCCTCCGCACCGCGGTCGCGGTGTCCTGTCGCTGCCACCCGGGCGGGTGGTCTGTCGCACACCGCGCCCGGGGGTCGCCCGGGGACGCGGTCCGCTGGACGGTCGCTGTCGCGGTTGCTGTTACGGTCGCGGTTGCGTGGTTCAGCGTGCTCCGTCGCGGATGTCCCAGCTGGCGAAGCCCAATGGGTCGGGTGGGTTGAGTTGCTCCAGGCGCGCGTGGAGCCAGGCGATGCGCTGGTCGGCGTCGTCGCCGCGGATACCGAAAGTCAGGCCGCGCGGACCGCCGCGGTGGCGGCGCTGACGGTCGCCGGCGGCCTGGTCGAAGGTGTCCAGCGCCTTCTCGAACAGAAGGGCGTCGGAGCGGCTGTGCGGGGCGAGGTTGTCCAGGGTGAGGAAGCGCCACCCGTGGGCGATGTCGCCGGCCTCGGCCACGATGAGCTGTTCGGCCAGGAACTGCGCGTCGTCCTCGGCGGTCACCGGACCGCTTCCGGTTCCAGGAACAGGTCGGTGTGGTTGAGCGTGTGCGTGGGTGCCTCGGTCTGTGGGCTGCGGAGCGGCAGGTGCCGAACAGGCGCCTTCGCGGCGTGCCGCGGCATGCGAGCTAGGCCGGGACGGCGGGGGATATGGAGGATGAGGCACCTTCTCGCTTGCGCGTCGGCGGGAGCCGCCTTGACGAGGACACCGGCGGTGCAGCGTGGCTGCCTGCCGTCGTGGGCCTTTGGGACAGGTTCGCGCAGGATGGAGGCTTCTGGCTAGGGGCAGCGGCTGGGTGCGGCCCGATGGGGTGTACGGCGGAGGGGTGGTTCACCGCGGGAGAGTGGTGCCGGGCGGACTACTGGTCGACGTAGCCGAAGTCCCCCGCGGTCCAGGCGCTGACGTCCGCGATGGCGATCCGGTACATCCCGCCGGTCTCCGGGATGCCCACGTGACCCTGGAGGATTCGGGCCAGGTGGAAGTGCAGGTATGACGGTGCCTCGGCGGCCCGCCCCCGCGCGTCTGCGGTGGGTCCCATGAAGATGCCGGCGAAGGGCCCCAGGCGCTCGGAGTCCTGCAGCAGTTCCGCGACGTGCTTTCGCCACACCTTCTCGGGTACCAGCCTGCCGGTGATGACCGTGCCGTGGACCACCACGGTGAGCGGCATCTGATTGGTCTGCTCCGCTTCCACAACGGTGGCGATCTCCATGAGCAGCGCATCAGGCGTCGACATGGAGCCGAGGGTACAGGCCGGACTGCGCCGGGCGGGGCCGATGCCGGAGTCGGAATGAGCCCGCCGGGCGCCACGCGGGCCCGCGTGGCGTCGGGGAATGCTGCGGGTACGGCATCTTTCCGTGCTACTGTCGATATCAGTTGCAGTTGTGGTTCCCAAAACTTCGAGTCGCCTGTCGGTCCTCTCCGGTCCGCGGGTGTGCTTGTGAATTTCCGGTGCTTCCGGGCGGGGCAATCATCACGGTGACACGGGGTCCGCAGGGTGCGGGTCCCGGGTATTGCCCCTGAAGGAGATTCAAGATGGCATCCGGCACTGTCAAGTGGTTCAACGCGGAAAAGGGCTTCGGCTTCATCGAGCAGGAGGGCGGCGGTCCCGACGTCTTCGCCCACTACTCGAACATCGCCAGCCAGGGCTTCCGTGAGCTCCAGGAGGGCCAGAAGGTGACCTTCGACGTCACCCAGGGCCCGAAGGGCCCGCAGGCGGAGAACATCGTTCCGGCCTGACGCTGACGCGTACGACGCGGCCCGGGGCCCGCATCCGTGTGGTGCGGTCCCCGGGCCGTCGGCATTTCATCGCACGTGTATGAACTGTCGGCAGAACATGTTTTTTCCGGTCGGGTGATCTGGAAATTCGGTCATCCTTCTCGTCCACCGGAATACCGGTGCGGGCGAGAATCCGACGTGCTTGACATTGTTTCCGTCGCCCCGGTTCGGTCCTGATTCGCGCTGCCCTCGACGGCCAGGAATTCCCTCGACACGCCCGCTCGATCGAGGAGGCTCCTCATGGACCGTACGCACAGCCCGAACGATCCGGCCACGCCGCCGCCCGTCGTCACGTCCTTCGGCGATCTGTGCCTGCCCGCCGCGCTGCTGAAAGAGCTGACCCGCCAGGGTGTCTCCGCGCCGTTTGCGATCCAGGCCGCCACGCTCCCCAACTCCCTTGCCGGGCACGACATCCTGGGGTGCGGGCGCACCGGATCAGGGAAGACGCTGGCGTTCGGGCTTGCCCTGCTGGCCAGGACCGCGGGGCAGCGTGGCACCCCCCGGCGGCCGCAGGCACTCATCCTGGTCCCCACCCGCGAGCTGGCCCAGCAGGTGACCGAGGCGCTCACCCCCTATGCGCGATCACTGGGCCTCAGACTGGTCAGCGTGGTCGGCGGCCGGTCGATCAGCGGTCAGGCCCGCGCGCTGCGCGCCGGGGCCGAGGTCGTCGTCGCCACCCCGGGGCGGCTGGCGGACCTCGTCGAACGCGGCGACTGCCGGCTCGACCGCGTCGCGGTGACCGTGCTCGACGAAGCCGACCAGATGGCCAACCTGGGCTTCCTGCCCCAGGTCACGGCCCTGCTCGATCAACTGCCGTCCGGCGGACAACACCTGCTGTTCTCTGCCACGTTGGACGGTGACGTCGATCTGCTGGTGCGCCGCTACCTGACGGATCCGGTCGCGCACGCGGTCGACGCCTCGGCCGACGACGGTGGCAGGGCGGAGCACCACGTCATCGAGGTCGCCGCGGCGGACAAGCACGCCACCGTCACGCGGCTCGCCGCCGGCGGCGAGCGGGTGCTGCTGTTCGTGGAGACCCGAAAGGCGGTCGACGAGCTCGCCGAGCGGCTGCTGGGCGAAGGCATCCGCGCGGCCACCCTGCACGGGGGCAGGTCCCAGGCCCAACGCTCGCGCACGCTGGAGCAGTTCAGGGCCGGGCAGGTCACCGCGCTGGTGGCCACCAACGTCGCGGCCCGCGGCCTCCACATCGACGATCTCGGCCTGGTGGTCAACGTCGACCCGCCCGCGCACCTCAAGGACTATCTGCACCGCGGCGGACGCACCGCCCGCGCCGGCGCGTCGGGCCGCGTCGTCACCCTGGTCCTGCCCCAGCAGCGTTGCACCGTCGCTCAGTTGTTGGTTCAGGCCGGCATCACCCCGCAGACCACCCGGGTCGGCTTGGGCGGCGTCGAACGCGGTGGCGAGCTGAGCCGGTTCACCGGAGCCCGGCGACCGTAGCGAAGCGCAGGTCAGGCCTGGCATCCCGCTTTCTCTGCGTGCGGTTCCGGCCACCGGGAGTCAGGACCGGAGTAGGGTGGGGACTACCGAGTAAGCGCCTTCCCACCAGCACCCGCGCTGGTGCCGCCCTGGGTCATGACGGGCCCGCTCGCGGGCCGGACTGGCGGCCTCCCATGGCGTCGACTCCTCTCCCTCTTCCCGTTCCCTGGTCGCTGCCTCCTCCGCTGCGCATGGACGCCCTCGGCGCCCCGCTGCTCCCGAGACTGCTGCTCGAACCGACGCTGTTGCGCACCGGCATGTTCGACGGTGCCTGGTGGCCGCGGACGAACCACGTCAGCGCCGAGTTGCCGGACCTGATCACGGCACTCACCGCGCACCTCGGGCGGATCGTCCGGGTGGGCCTCGAAACCGCCGCCTGGGACGCGGCTCCCCGGACGGTCACCGTCAACGGCCTGGTCGTGAGGATCAGTTGGTTCACCGGGGGCAACCGCACGATCAACGTCACCCGGGGTTTCCAGGACCATTTCCTCCTGCTTGTCGTCCCGCCCGGAACCGACACCCGGACCGCGTCGGCCGCGATGATCCAGGCCTCGGCCAGCGAGAACCACCGATCGGCGGCGGAACTCCTGCGACGGAGGCCCGGCCAGACCGCCGGGCACGGCTGACCCCGGCCGCGGGACCGCCCCCACCGCGCGACGTCCAATCCGGCGGTCCGAGACCGGCCGCCCCTCGTGCCGGAGTAGCCTTGGGAGGTCCAGGGCACCTCGTACCGGTACACGTTCCGGCTCGTCCTGGGCGCACAACACCGCCGGGCAGCCACTGGCAGCCCGGAGACGGGCTCAGGTGCCGCCGTGGCCAGCCAGACTCCCTCCCACGCAGGTTTCTGCCTCACCGTGGCCGACGCCATGCAGCCGCACACGGACCAGATCGCCGACGACACCACGATCGACCAGGCCAACGACCTCTTCGACGACCCACGCGTGCCCTACCTGCTCGTGCGCGACGCCGCCGGCCGCTGCGAGGGCCTGGTCACCCGCTCGCGGCTGCTCGTCTTCCTGGCCCGCTCCTGGTACACCAAGCGCACGTTCATTCGCGACACCACCCACCAGCGCGGCCCCTTCGCCCGGCCGGCCATGACACTGGAACGCGCCGACGAAGCCATGCGGATCGGCAAGCTGCGGGTCTGGCCCGTCGTCGACGACAACGGCCACCTCCTGGGCGTGCTCAGCGCGCGCCACGTCGAGGGCCTCATGACCGCCACGAGGCAGGACTCCTCAAGCTCGGCGATCCGTCAACCGGCCGCCGCCGCAGAGCCTGCGCTCTCCGCATCATGAGACGTGCCCGGACCGCTGTTCACGACGGTCGAGGCGCACGGACGGCGCAGCTGTGGCCGCGGTCGTCGTGGCCGTGGTGACCACCGTTACCGGAGAGCAGCCCGGGCAGGGGTGATGCATGGGCCTCGTGACCGCATACTTGAAGTGATGACAAGATCTGAGGGACCCCGACGCATTCTTCCCGCCAGCCCCTTCACGCGCCCCACCGCAGCAGCGCCCGAGCAGTTTGCCGTGGGGGACCGGGTGTCGCACGACAAGCACGGCCTCGGCCGGGTGGTCGCGGTGGAGGACGACTACTCGGTGATCGTCGACTTCGGCTCGGCGCACCGGCGCATCTCCACGCCCTTCTCCGCGATGACAAAACTCTGACACCGCCGACACCGCGCACGCCCGAAAGGGCCCCGACCTGTGGTTCCGCACCTCGGGACGACAGGATTCGACCCTGCGCCCCCCTGGCCCGCACGTGTCCGCGTCGCTCTTTGCGCAGACAGTCCGGGCAGGGGCGGCGGTGGGCCGGGGCCTCGCCGAGCTGAGCCAGGGCGCCGTCGAACGTGTCCCGTTGCCGTGTGACGGGCCTGCCGCGCAAGCTGGACGTAACCGATGGGCCCGTTCCGCCGGGCCGGAGGTGAGGTTCACGATGAGCAGGCTCGAAGAGCAGATCACCATCGACGCTCCGGCGCGGGAGGTCTGGAACCGGCTGCACGACGTCGAGTCCTATCCGGCGTTCATGCACGGGGTCCAGCGCGCCTACGCGCACGGCAGCAACCACGCCCATCTCGACGTCCGGACCAAGGGTGTGGAGCGCGAGTTCGAGGCGGTGCTCGCCGACCGCGGCAACGAGCAGGTGATCACCTGGCAGACGCAGGGGAGCCCCGAGCTGAAGGGCGACATCGTGGTGCGCCCGCTGGACGGCACTCACAGTCAGGTGCAGATCCGGGTGGCCTACGAACCGGATGCGATCCACGACGCCTTCGGCGGCCCACGGGGAATGGCCCAGGTCCACCGGATCGAGAACACCGTCCGGGACGACCTGGAGCAACTCAAGGGCCTGGTGGAGGCGGCGAGGTGACTCGGGCCCGTCGGTGCGGGCCGGGATTCCCGCATCCCGGCCCGCGCTGCGGTGCGGCAGCGTGTCAGTGCTTGACGAACATGCTGTCCATGAAGTCGATGATCTGCTGATCGGTCACGCCCTTGGCCATCTTGTGCCCCATGGCCAGGTCCTTCTCGGTGATGATGCCGACCAGGCGCTCGTTGTCGATCACCGGCATTCGACGCACCTGGTGCCGTTCCATCTTGAGCAGCACGTCGTCCAGGCCGTCCTCCGCCCGCACGCAGTGCAGGTGGCCGGACAGCTCGATCGCCTTCATCTGGTCCGGGTCCTTGCCGGCGGCCAGACAGTCCATCACGATGTCGCGGTCAGTGATCATGCCCTTGAGCTTCTGGTCGGGGCCGCAGATCGGCAGGGCGCCGACGCCCTTGGACTGCATCATCTTCGCGGCTGCCCGCACGGTCTCGTTGGCGTCGATGCACTGGGCGCCGGCGTGCATGATGTCGCGCGCTGTGATCATGATTCTCTCCCTTCGGTGCCGGACAGTACCGGCTTGCTCACCGTAGGTGGCCGTGGGGAGGTGCGCGACCGGGCGGTGGCCGTCACGAAGCGCTCGCGCCCACAGGGTGACGCGTCAGGGACGTTTGAAGGTCGTGGTGGTGCCTGCGCAGGCGGCCAAGTGGATCGCCGCACCGCCGTTCGCGACGCCGAGGCACAGATTCGCCTGCTGTGAGTAGACCGTGTTGTTGCGCATCGAGAACAGCTGCGCGGGATTGCCGCTGCACCGCGCGACCTGCACCACCGTCCCGGGAGTCGTGCCGCCCCAGGCGGCGTCCATGCACAGGCCCTGGCTCTGGAGCGTTCCGTTCGAGACGACCTGCCACCCCTGGTTCGCGTTCCCGTTGCAGCTGCTCAGCCGCAGGGGCGTGCCGTCGGTGCCGACCCCGGCGCTGAGGCACTTCCCGGTGCCGGGGTTGAGCAGCGTGGGCGCGGGCGGACCGGCCGGGCCTCCCACCGGAGCTCCGGTGGAAGGCGCCCCCGTGGGCGGTGCGCCGGTCGTCGGTGCGCTCGCACCGCTCGTCGGCGTGCTCGCACCGGTCGCGGTGACCCGCGGAAGAGCCGAGCCCCGCGCAACGGGCGTGTTGCCCGAGGACCCGAAGCGACCGGTGGTCAGCGCCACGACCACGGCCGCGACGACGACTACGGCAGCGCCTGCCGCGACGACGCCCCGCCAGGTGAGTCGCCGCTCACCGCCCTGCCCCTGCCCGCCGGAACGGAAGCCGCCAGGAGCAGCAGGCACGGGATCGGAGTCGGTGTCGGGCTCGTCGAGGTCGTCGGGGCCGGGAGCCGCATCGGGGTGGTCCAGCCGGCGCGCCACGGGATCGCTCAGGAACCCGGTCTCCACCATTCCCTCGGGGTCCAGGGTCAGGCGCCACCGCGGCTGTGCCACGCGACCAATGACCACCACCGTCCAGCGACCGGTCTGCTCCTCCGCCGCACGGTGAAGTGTCTCGAGGTCCCGCCCGTTCGGGGAGCCCGACAGGACGAGCACCGCGCCGTCGAGCCCTGCCAACGTGGACGCCGCGTCGCGCAGGGCGGCGAACTCGAGGATGCCCGGCTCCTCCCGGGGGGTCTTGAAGCCGACGCGCACCACCTGCACGTCCCGTGCCCACGGGTTCGTCGTCAGCTCGCGGATCCAGTCCTCGGCCAGCGTCCGCGCCTGGCGCCCGTCGCCCTCCAGAGTGATGATGCCGCCGGCTCGGCCGAGGTTGAGCAGCACGAAGCCCTGGCGTGAGCCGCCCAGCGAGACCAGCCGCGGAAAGGGGTCGGTCAGCGCCTCGGAGACGTTGGCGAGCTGGATATCGCGCAGTGCGGCCTGCCAGACCCTGCCGTCCTGTTCGCAGAGCCAGCCGGTGGGCGGCTGTTCGTCGGGGGTGCTCAGGAACAGTCGGACCGTCTGGGCTCCGACGATGAGCGTGTGCACCGCCGGCACGTCGCGGTTCGCGTCGTGGCAGGCGGCGGTGAGGGCACGGACCACCCGGTCCACGGTCCACAGACCGTGGTCGGGGCGGGTGGCCCGGCCCGGTCGGGAGGAGTTGCCGCGCCAGGGGAGCAGCCGGGCGGCCCACGCGCCCCGGGCCGGAACTCGCTGTGCGGATCGGCTCGACACGGTCACCTTCGTCTCCTCGGCTGGGTGGGGGGCACGGTCTCGGCCGCGGGTGGGCGGCCGGACCGACGGGGAGACCCGTCCGCGCGGCCCTCCCGCGCACTGACCGGGGGGCCCGGCCCGTGGTGCCCCTCAGATCGTTCGCCGGGGCCGCATCCTGTGTCAACGACGGGCAGGGGTAGGCCTCCTGGCCTTGGGCCCGTGGACCCACAGCGCGGTCGGTGGGCCTGGACCGGCCCTCCCGAGGGTTCCTAGCATCGTCGGCGTCCCCAGCGAACACGCAGCGCCAACGCGTGGATGCGAACCGAGTCGGGGGCACGACGGAGAAGGGACCTCCCATGGCAAACGTGAACGTCACTTACCAGGAGATGTCGGACAGCGCGAACCGCATGCGCAACAACAAGTCGGACATCGACGCCAAGCTGAGCGAGTGCAAGAGCATCGTCGACAGCCTGACCGGCTCGGGCTTCGTCACCGACCAGGCGTCGGGCAAGTTCGACGAGGTGCACACCGAGTTCGTGAACTCGGCGAACCAGGCCATGGAGACCCTGGACCAGCTCTCGCAGTGGCTCGACAAGGCCGTTTCGGCGATGCAGGACATGGACTCCCAGCTGGCCGGATCGCTGAACAAGAGCTGAACAGGGGCTGATCCCGGCGCGACGCGCCGGAACCCGTCAGCTCTGGTCAGGCACCGGCGTCCAGCTACACGAGGAGTGGGGAAGCAGCAGCGCCATGATGATCACGATTTCCCGGCTCCCCGACTGGTCCGCCGACGTGGTGGTGGACGCCGAGCCCGCAACCAGCGTCCGCGACGTCGTCGCGAACCTGCTGGACAGCCTGGAGCCGGAGCGGTTGCCGGTCGTCGACACACCGTCGGCGACCCGGGTCTACCTCGCCGGCCGACTGCTCGATCTGGACCAGCCGTTGGCGGGCAGCGGCATCCAGGACGGGGCCGTGCTCTGGCTCGACGAGCCCGGCCCCGCCAGGACCGGTCTGCGGGGACTGGTCACCCTGCGGGCGGTGGCCGGGGCCGGTGCGGGCCGGGTCTGGTATCTCGACGCCGGGTTGCACCACATCGCGGCGGACCCGGCGGGCGGGATCGTGGTGGACGGGGAGCAGCCGCTGCCGGTCGCCGCCGTCGCCCGGGTGTCCCTGGACGCCGTGGTGCGGGTCCGCGCGGGCCACGGCGGCGTCCTGCTGGACCGGGCCCCGTTGCCGGACGACACCGAGGTGCGCTGGCGGGAGCAAGCCCAACTCGTGGTGGGCGAGACCGTGTTGGAGGCGCACGTGCTGTCGCGCCCGGACGCGGTCATCGCCGCCTCGTCCGACGGCGGGTTCCTGGACTACAACCGGCCTCCCCGGCTGCTGCCACCGGTCAGGCGCACCGCCTTCAAGCTGCCGAGTCAGCCCAAGGCGCCTTCGCTGAACGCCCTGCCGTGGTTGGCGACCGCGCTGCCCGCCGTCTTCGGCGGGGCCATGGCGATGATGCTGCACAACATGATGTACCTGATGATGACCGCCATGTCGCCGGTGATGATGCTCGGCACCTGGTACTCCGGTCGACGGCAGGGCAAGTCGAGCCACCGGCGCCATCTGGCCGAGTTCCGGTCGCAGCTCCAGGCGACCGAGGCGGACATCACCGCCGCGCTGGGCCAGGAACAGGTGGATCGCCGGGCCGAATGCCCGGACCCCGGCGAGCTGTTGGTCGTGGCCACCGGACCGCGGGCCCGGTTGTGGGAGCGCCGCCGGACCGACCCCGACCACCTGCTGGTCCGGGTCGGCACCGCCGACCTTCCCACGGCGGTCGCCGTCGAGTCGGGTGAGCCGGGCCAGCGCGGTCGCGAGCTGCGGGCCGCGCAGGACGTCCCGGCTGCCTTCTCCATCGCGCAGGCGGGCGTCGTCGGCGTCGTCGGGCCGGAGGACTGGCCCCGCCGCACCACCCGCTGGCTGGTCGGCCAGTTGGCCGTGCTGCAGAGCCCACGTGACGTGCAGTTCTACATCCTGACCGACCCGGAGGGGGAGGCGCTGTGGGAGTGGGCGACCTGGCTGCCCCACGCCCGGCCGCTCCTCGGCCAGCAGGCGCTGGCGCTGGTCGGGGCCGACGCCGAGACGCTGGGCCACCGGGTGGCGGAGCTGACGGAGCTGATCAAGGCCCGTCGGCAGGCCCGCCTCAACTCGGGTGCCGTCGCGGTCTCCGCTGACCCGGATGTGATCGTGGTGATGGACGGGGCCCGCCGGTTGCGCGCCCTGCCCGGTGTGGTGACGATCCTTCAGGAGGGCCCGGCCGTCGGTGTGCTGAGCATCTGCGTGGACTCCGACGAGCGCACCCTGCCGGAGGAGTGCACCACCGTCGTCGTCGTCGGCGGGCCGGGCCGACCGGTCGGCCTGCGCCGTCAACGCGAGGAGCAGATCGACGGCATCCGCGCGGACGAGGTCGTCGACGACTGGTTCGACGCCGTCGGCCGCTGCCTCGCCCCGCTGCGCGACGTCAGCGACGGGCAGGGCGAGACCGCGTTGCCCGGCGCCGCCCGGCTGCTGGAGGTCCTCGGACTGGAGGAGCTGACGCCGGGCGCGATCGCCGCCCGCTGGCGTGCCTCGGGACGCAGCACCAAGGCGGTGGTCGGCTACTCGCTGGACGGGCCGTTCGCCCTGGACCTGGTGAACCACGGGCCGCACGGCCTGGTGGCCGGTACCACCGGTTCCGGCAAGTCGGAGTTCCTGCAGAGCCTGGTCGCGGCGCTGGCGGTGGCCAACCGTCCCGATGCGATGACCTTCGTGCTGGTGGACTACAAGGGTGGCGCCGCGTTCAAGGACTGCGTCGACCTGCCGCACACCGTCGGTCTGGTCACGGACCTCGACACGCACCTGGTCGAGCGGGCGCTGGTCTCGCTGAGTGCCGAACTGACGCACCGTGAGCACCTGTTGGCCGACGCGGGGGCCAAGGACCTGGAGGACTACCTCGACTTCGCCGAGCGCAGACCCGGCGATCTGGCCCCGATCCCGCGGCTGCTGATCGTGATCGACGAGTTCGCGTCCATGGTGCGCGAACTGCCGGACTTCGTCACCGGACTGGTCAACGTCGCACAGCGCGGCCGGTCCCTGGGCATCCACCTGATCCTGGCCACGCAGCGGCCGTCCGGCGTGGTCTCGGCGGAGATCCGCGCCAACACGAACCTGCGGGTCGCCCTGCGGGTGACCGATCCGGCGGAGAGCACCGACGTCATCGACGCCCGCGAGGCGGCCGGAATCTCCGCCGCCACGCCGGGCCGCGCCTACGCCAGGCTCGGGCACAGCTCCCTGATTCCGTTCCAGACCGGGCGGGTCGGCGGCCGGCGACCGCTGGGCGACGGGGAGGCCGTCGCGGTCCCGCCCTTCCTCCAGCCCGTCTCCTGGCTGGACCTGGGGCGCCCGGTGCCGCAACGCCCCCGCGGCACCGTCGAGACGGACACCGAGACCGACCTCGCGGCGCTGGTGCGTACCGTCAAACAGGCCAACGCGCTGGTGGGCGTCGCCCCGCAACGCCGACCGTGGCTGCCCCCGCTGCCGCTCTCACCGGTCGTCGAGCTCCCCGCGGATCCGGTGCGCGGAAAGCGCGGAGACCCGGTCTTCTCCTGGGCCGTGCAGGACCTGCCTACCAAGCAGCGCCAGGAGCAGGTCACGGTCGACCTCGCCGGCTTCGGGCATCTGCACATCGTCGGCGCACCCCGCTCGGGTCGCTCCACGGCGCTGCGTACGTTCGCCGCCGCAGCGGCTGCCGCCTCGGCGGTGACCGACCTGCACCTCTACGGGCTGGACTGCGGGAACGGCGCACTGCTGCCGCTCAGCAGGCTGCCGCACTGCGGTGCGGTGGTCCAGCGGGTGGAGACCGAGCGGGCCGCCCGGCTGCTCAAGCGACTGCACGCCGAGGTGCTCAACCGTCAGCGGATCCTCGGCGAGGGCGGTTTCGCCGACCTGGCCGAGCAACGCGCCTCCGCCCTCGAGGCGGAACGGCTGCCGCACATCGTGCTGCTGCTCGACCGCTGGGAGGGGTTCGTGGGCACCCTCAGCGAGTACGACGGCGGTTCGCTGACGGACCTGGTCCACACGCTGCACCGGGAGGGCGCGAGCGCCGGCGTGCATCTGGTCGTCGCCGGCGACCACATGCTGCTGAGCGGCCGGATGGGCTCGCTCTGCGACGACAAGCTGATCCTGCGCCTGTCCGACCGCATGGACGCGAGCCTGGCCGGGCTGAACCCCAGGAAGATCCCCGAGCACATGCCGCCGGGACGCGGCTACCGCGCGCCCGGTGCGATCGAGACCCAGGTCTCGCTCATGGCGGCCGACCCGGCCGGTCCGGCCCAGGTCGCCGCGCTGCACGCGCTGGGGGCGAGCCTTGCCGAACGGGAGGCGGGGGTGCCGAAGTCGGCACGCCCGAACCGGATCGCGGCGCTGCCCACCCAGCTCTCCTTCGAGCAGGCCTGGGAGCTGGCCGAGACGCCGTCCCCGATGTGGGCAATGATCGGCGTGGGGGGCGACGAGCTCGAACCGGTGGGCGCGGACCTGCTGGGCGACCAGCCCACCTTCCTGGTCGCCGGACCGTCGCGGTCCGGGCGCAGCACCGCGCTGTGCGTGATGGCCGAGTCGCTGCTGCGCGGCGGCGCGGAGGTGGTGCTCGGCGCGCCGATGAACTCCCCGTTGCGCGCGTTCGAGGGACGCGCCGGAGTACGGGGCGTGCTCACCGCCGAAGCCCCGACCGAGGCGGAGTTCGCGGCCCTGCTCGACCCGGGGGACGGCCCGGTGGTGCTGCTGGTCGACGATGCCGAGGTCTGGCGCGACCTGCCCTGCCGGGACTGGCTGAAGGCCTTCGTCCGCAAGGCGTCGGGTTCCAACCGCGGTGTCGTCATCGGCGGGGAAGTCTCCACGGTGGCTAGCGGCTTCTCCGGCTGGCAGGCGGAGGTCAAGCGCAACCGGCGCGGGGTGCTGCTGTCGCCGTCCAACACGGGCGACGGGGATCTCGTGGGCGTGCGGCTGCCCCGGTCGCAAGTGGCCGCGCGGGTGGTGCCCGGTGCCGCCCTGGTGCACCTCGGCACCGGCAGCCTGACCACCGCTCAGATCCCGCTGCCGGCCGCGCAGCCGGCCCCGGCACCGTCCCCCGTACCGGCCGCCGCGTCCGGCGCGTCGGTCCCGACCGAGAAGGAGCAGTGATGGCAGACGTCGTGGTGAAGGACCTGCAGGCGCTCGTCAGTGACCTCAACGACCTGATCGGCCAGTTCGAGGGCGCGCTCGACTTCCAGAACGACGACAAGGGGCTCTGGGGACAGCACAACGCCAACCTCTCGATGGGCGACTTCGCCGCCAACTGGACCATCCACCGCGACGCGATGGTCAAGGACATGAAGAGCCTTCGGGACGAGGTCACCAAGGTCGACCAGGCATGGGCGCAGAGCGACACCCAACTCCTCCAGTCGTTCCAGAACTGAGGACCGGGATGAAGCAGAAGAAGCAGACGTATCGGACGCACGCGGAGCAGAGGACGCGGAGCGAAGTCGAGGAGAGCCGATGAGTGTCAGGAATCTCGGGGACTGGATGCCGCTGGGTCTGGGCTCGGACCCGGTCCGCGCCGACCCGGACGCCGTCAGCGCGGCGCAGCAGCGGTACCAGCACATCGCGGACACCATCGATGACGCGACCGCCCAGCTGCAGAAGATCGTCGGTACCAACAGCGACAGCCTGGCCGGGCAGTACGTCCAGGGACTTCAGTCGGCGGCGAGCTCGCTCAACGACCGGCTCACCAAGGCCGGGGTCCGCTACCACGACGTAGCGAGCCAGATCAGCACGTACGAACCCGACTTGGAGCAGGGGCTCAGCGAGACCGCCGGAGCTCTCTCCGACGCCGAGGCCGCGCAGAACGCGCAGACCAAGGCGAGCAGCATGCCGGAGCCGCAGAAGAGCTCCGACGGCAGCATCTCGCCCGACGAGCAGGCCAAGGGCGACGCGAAGACCAAGGCGACCGACAACGCGAACGCGCAGCTGACCGCCGCGAAGACCCGCCTGAACAACGCGATGGACGCGCTCAACACGGCGGGCAAGCGCTTCGGGGACGCGGTCAACTCCAAGAACTACAAGGACGGACTGACCGACACCTTCAAGGACAAGCTGGACGCGGTGATGGCCAAGATCAGCCAGGTCTTCGCGATCATCGGCATGATCCTGGGAGCGCTGGCCATCCTCATCCCCGGGGTCGACGTGTTGGTGCTCGCCTCGGTGGTCGCGGGAGCGATCACCCTGATCGCCAACATCACCCTGTACCACGACGGGAAGGGCAGCCTCGCGGATGTGATCCTCGGCGCGGTGGGGCTCGGCCTCGCCGGCCTGGGCGCGATCGCCTCGGTCGTCGGCAAGGGCATCTCCGCTGCGGCCAAGGCCGTTGCTGTCGCAGGCAAGACGCGACCGGTTCCTCTCGGCGGAGGGGACGGGTCCATCCCGCTGGTGCCGCTGCGGCCGGTGGGCGGTGCGGGAGGCCGCCCGGTCCCCAACTTCTCCCGTCCCTTCGGGCCCGGAAACGAGCGCCCGGTGCCCAACTTCTCCCGTCCCTTCGGACCCGGCAACCGTCCGGGCGGGCCGGTCGGGCAGGGCTTCGGCGCGGGCCGTCCGATCCCCAACTTCTCCCGGCCGCTCCCGCAGCCGGCCCCGAACGCGGCGGCGGACTGGAAGAACCTGTCCGACTGGTTCAACAACCCGGCCACCAACTTCCTGTTGGGCAAGGGGGGCGCGACCACCCCCGAGGTCGGCTTCTGGGGCTCGGCCGGGCAGCAGCTCGGTGACGTGGGCGACATGTGGAAGGGCCTGCTGACCAACCCGCTGCAGTTCGGCAAGGACCTCGGCAGCATCATCGCCGGTGTCAAGGGAGCCCAGGGCCTGCAGGACGTCGTCGGCGCGGCCGGTCTCGGCAAGATCTCGCCGCTGTGGTACGTCTGGGGCGGCCTCAACGGAGCCTTCGGCGCGGGCGCCGGCTTCGTCTACACGGGCGGGCGTCTCAACGGCTGGATCCCCGCACTCAACCCGCCCGGCTACGGAGCGGCATGAGCGGGGGAGGACACATGGGCGCGGGAGGAACCATGAGCGAGGATCTTTCGGAGCTGACCGGCACGCCGTGGTACTGGGAGTGGGTGCCGACCGGGTTGCCGGGGGAGCCCGAGGCGGAGGCCTGGACCGAGCACCTGACGGGCCTCTTCGACGACTGGACGGCCGAGGGCGTGGCCGCCGCCCGCGCGGGCTGGCCCAAGGACGCGGAGGCCGAGTTCCCCTTCGATCCCGCCGAAGTCGGCCGCGACACCGCCCGTTGGCTGCGCGAACGGGCGGAGCAACTGCCCGAGTGGTCGCGACTCGCCTGGGGCGCGGCGTTCGTGGCGGGCAGGGCGAGGTGGGCCCCGGTCCCGGTGGTGGTGGAGTTCCGCGCCCCGGAGGCGGAGGACCCGAACTACCTGATGGACGTCGTGGGCGCGCGCGGACTGGAGATCGACGCGCGCGAACCGGCCGTCGACTACGTGACCACCCCGAGCGGTGACGGGGTGCGGGTCTTCGCCCTGTGCCGCAGCACGGAGGGAGCGGCCTACGCCCGCCTGGACGCCGCCCTGCGCCTGGACGTCCCGTCGAGGGACGACATGCCCGGCGTCAGTGCGGACGTCGTGTTGAGCACCTGCGTCTTCGAGATGGGGCTGATGGCGCTGATCGGCCCCGGAGTCGAGCAGTTGATGCAGCAGATCGCCGCGGACTGCGACCCTGCCGACGGCGGGCGCGCCCGGCTCGGCCTGGTCGCTGCCGCCGGAGGAGCTGCCGCCGGGGGCGCGGACAGTGGAGAGGAGCAGGAGTGATCGACTTCGAGCTGGTCGTCCCCGACGGCTGGGTGCAGATCCCCACGACCGCCGACACCACCGCGCTGCGCCGTCGGATCATCGAGGAGGTGATCCGGCACCACCTGCCGGACTCACTGCCACGCGACAAGGCGGGCCCGTGGCGTCGGATGCTGCGCCGGGAGCTGACCGAGGCGACCGACGAGGCGGCGCGGAACAACGCTCGCTCGGTGCTGCTGCCGCTGCAGGAGTTCAGCGGGATCAGGTTGCCGGGATCGATGCTGGTGACCGTCCTCGAGTCGGAGGCGGAGGACGAGGACGCCGTCGAGGACGCGGAGCAGCTGCTGGCCGCCGTGCTCGCCGAGGCGGGCGACGGGGGCACCTACCTGGACATCGGCGGCGGCCCCGCGGTGCGCGTGGCCTCAGTGGTGGAGAGCAGCCGGATCGGACGCAAGGCGCCGTCGCGGAAGGTCTCCTACTACGTCGCGCACCCGGAGACGCCCGGCGTGTGGGGGCTGTTGACGTTCACTGTGCTGACCGACGGAGACGTGGAGGCCGCGCCGGTCCAGGCGGTCGAGCTGCTCTTCGACGCGATCGTGACCACGCTGCGCTGGGCGGACCGGGTCGATGTGCCCACGGAGGAGGAGGTGTTGGCCGAACTGGCCCAACTGGCCCGGGAAGCAGGGGAGTCCGGAGAGACAGGGGAGTCAGGGGAGGCCGTGACGCCGGACGGCGAGCCGCTCGCAGACGCGGTAGCCGCGACCGCCGGACCTGAAGGCGGCATGGACACGGCCTGAAGAGGGCGTGAAGCGGGGTCCGTCACGCTGGATTCATGACGCAGCCGCCCACCCCGGCCGCACCCGACGGGCCCCGCCTCGGCCTGGTGCGGATCGCCATCACGAGCCCTGACATCCTCGCCGAGATCCGGCAGGTGTTCGCCGGAAAGAACCTGGACGTCGAGTTCGTCCGGATGCCGTATGTCGAGGTCGCCGTACGGCCCGCGGCCGGGGCGGTGGCGCTCCGGCCGCCGGCCGCGGCTCCTGCGGTCCCGGTGGCCCCTGCTGCGCTCCCCGCAGCCAGGATCAATCCCCGCAGGCTCTGCGCCGAGTACCGGCTCAACGTGATACCGGTCGCCGACCGGGGCATGGGCGAACCCGCGGCTCCCGGTGGGACAGCGCCCGGGTATGCGCCCGCGTCGCAGACGCCCCACCGGCCGACCGTGCCGTTGTCGCAGCGTCAGCACGAGGTGATGGCGCTGGTCTCACGAGGCGTGCGCAACGCCGAGATAGCGGCCCGGCTGCGCCTCAGCGAGAAGACCGTGAAGAACCACATCAACCGGATCTTCCGCTCCCTGGGCGCGGACAGCCGGATCGAGGCAGTGCTGATCTGGCAGGCCCAGCAACGGGACGCGCGGGCGGGCCGGGTGCCGGGCAGCGGGGGCGCCCCGGGCATTCCCGGAGCGGCTACCCCGCGCCCACCCGACGGCCTTCGCGTCCCGGGTCAGCGGACGCCGACCGGGCAGCATCCGGTGCTCGCAGGAACGCGGTGACCTCGGCGGCCTCCGTGGCGCCGACCCCCTCCAGCCGGGCCAGGGCGTCGAGCGCCAGTTCCCGCACATGAGCGGGTCGGCTCCCCGACACGGCGCGCACCTTGGCCAGGCCGAAAAGGGCCAGGCCCTCCAGGCGGCGGTCCCCGGCGGAGCTGCCCGTCGCCAGCGCGTTGCGCAGCAGCCCGAGAGTCGCGTCCACCTGGTCGAGCCCGTCCTGGCCCAGCCGCGAGCAGGCCCGGCTCAGCTGGCGCAGCAGCCCGGCGCGGGAGTCCTGGTCACGCGCCAGATCGGCGCTGCGTAACCCGAGTTGCAGCAGCCCGACCCAGTCCCTGGGCCGGCCGGAGCCGTAGCAGTGCTCGAAGAGCAGACCGACCAGGTGCGCGGCCTCGGCATGACAGCCGATCCGCTGCGCGGTCTGGACCAGCGGCGCGACGTCGTCCCAGGCCTGCGCACGCCAGGCCGCAGGATCGCCCGGAGGAAGCGTCAACGCCGTGATGTGCCAGTGGAGCAGACGCGCCAACGTCTGCCTGCGCCAGGAGGCGCTCTCGCCCTCGCCGGACAGTTCCCCGGCGTAGAGCCGGGTCAGCTCGTGCATGCGGAACCCGCCGTCCGCGGCCTCGACCAGGTGGTGCGCGGCCAGGTTGCGGAGCGTGGCGACGGTCTCCGGCACCGAGAGGTCCAGCAGGGCGGCCGCCGCCTCCGCCCGGACGGGGGTCCTCGGCAGAAGTCCCAGGGTCCGGAAGGCCCGTGCGGATCCGGCGTCGAGCCGGGCGTAGGACCAGGAGAGCACCCCGCGCACCGAGGAGAGTTCGTCGTCCGGGATCTCCAGGCCGTCGAGGCGGTGCCGCACGTCCTCCAACTCGGCGGCCAGGTCCGCGATCCGGGCGGCCGACCCGGCGGTCACCTGCTCCGCGGCGATCCGCAGGGCGAGCGGCAGTCGGTCGCAGAGCTCGGCCAGGCGGCGGGCGGCCGACTCCTCGGCGGCGACCCGGGCCGGGCCGATCGCCGCGGAGAGCAGTTCCAGCGACTCGGGGTGGGTGAGCGGGCCGAGGACCACGCGGCGGGCCGAGTAGCGCACCGCCAGGCGGCTGAGCCGGTTGCGGCTCGTCACCAGGGTGAACGAGGGCCCCGAGCCGGGCAGCAACTCCTCGACCTGCTCGGCGGAGTCGGCGTTGTCGAGCACGATCAGCATGCGCTTGTCCCGGACGATGCTGCGCCACAGGGCCGCCCGCTGCCCGTGGTCGGGCGGGATGTCCGTCACGTTCAGGGAGGTGAGCAGGTGGTGCAGACCGTCCGCCGAGGAGCGGGCCTGCTGCCTGGGGGCGAAGCCGCACAGATCCAGGTACAGCTGGCCGTCCGGGTATTCGTCCATCAGCCGGTGGGCGCAGTGGACGGCCAAGGCCGTCTTACCCACCCCGCCCACTCCGGCGACCATCATGATCGCCGGAGTGGGCTGACCGCCGCTGCTCTCCTGGCCCCCGCGCGCCGCCGCCAGCACCTGTCCGATCGCGTCGGCGCGGCCGACGAAGGCGCCGACGCCGTGCGGCAGTTGGGCCGGCCGGACGACCGGGGCGGGCGTCGCCGGAGCCCCGGCCGGGGCCGGGACAGCGGCCAGGGCGGGGGCCGGGACGGGAGTCGGCTCGGGCGCACCCGTGCCGCGCCCGTTCCCGGTCAGGATGGCGGAGTTGAGCTCCCGCAGCTCCGCCGACGGGGCGATGCCCAGATCCTCGGCCAGCACCCTCCGCAGGTCCTGGTACTGGGCGAGGGCGTCGGCAGTCCGGCCGCTGCGGCACAGCGCCGTGATCAGCAGGGCACGCAGCCGTTCGTCGTACGGGTGGGCGGCGACATGGGTACGCAGCTCGTCGGCCAGGCCGACGGGACGGTCGAGTGCGAGCAGCAGCTCCGCGCGTTCCCGCACGAGCCGCAGCGACAGGTCCGCAGCCCAGGCGCGGAATCCCTCGGCGAACGGGCCCGGCACGCCGGCGAGCGCCGAACCCGGGCGCCAGTGCGCCAACGCCTCGTCGTAGGCGGAGAGTTCGGCGAGGGGGCGGTGCTCCGGAGCGGTCGGTGCCCGGGATGCCAGACGCTCGACGACGCGGATGTCGAGCTGGTCGGGAGCGAGCCGCAGCCCGTAGCCGGTCGCCGAGCTGGTGAGCGACGCCTCCGCCTCGCCGAGCGCGCGACGCAGCCCCGACACGTAGGTGTGGATGCTCCCGGCCGCGGTGGCTGGCGGAGCGGACCCCCACAGGTGGTCGATCAGATCGCCCCTGGTGACCAGGGTGTTGTTGCTGAGCGCGAGCACGGCGAACACGGCCTGCTGCTTGGGCGGCCCGAGGGGGATCTCCCGCTCGCCCACGTACACGCGCAGTGGCCCCAGGGTCTCGACCCAGAGGCGACCTACCTCCGTCACGTCCGACCTCCCGTGCGTGCGATGCCGCAGTTCGAGCCCCGTGCCCCGACGGCGGTCGGCCCACGCGGGGTGGGACGGACGCCGTCAAGGGGGTGATGTGGATGGGTGGCGACGGGCCCTACAGCCGGGCCGACGCTCGGTGGGGAGTCCGCAGCCCTCGGAAGGCGTGCAACTCGTCCATGGTGGGTGGGTCGGCGCCCACGCGGCTGCACGTGGCCGCCGCCGCGTCAGCGGCCAGGCGCAGCGCGGTGAGCAGCGCCGGTGGCGGCTGCGGGGAGCGCGTCGCCGCCCGCAGCGCCGCCCGACCGGGGACCGGCGTGCCCGAACCGCCGTCGCCCTCGCGGCCCTCGCGGCCCTCACCGCTGTCACTGCTGTCGCCGCTCTCGCCGCCGAGCAGCCGGGCCGTGAGCAGGCCGTGGAGCAGCCCGGCCATGAAGGCGTCGCCCGCGCCGACGGTGTCGGCGACGGCCACGGGCACCGACGGGACCTCGCAGCTGCCGTGTCGCCAGAAGGCCGTGGCCCCCGCGTCGCCGCGGGTCAGCACCACCAGCGTCGGGCCCCGCTGGAGCCAGGCCTCGGCAGCCTGCTCCGCGCCGAGGTCCGGGTAGAGCCACTCCAGGTCCTCCGCGCTGGCCTTCACCAGGTCGGCCGCGCTCACCAGGGTCTCCACCCGGGGACGCTCGGCGTCCGGTTCGCCCAGCAGCGCGGGCCGCAGGTTCGGGTCGTACGAGACGGTGGCGTGCGGGTGAGCCGACCGCACCGCGGCCACGACCTGGGTCGCGCCCGGCTCCAGGGACGTGCCCAGCGAGCCGGTGTGCAGGTGGGTGCAGCGCACCGATCCGCTCCCCAGCCGCTGCGCCGTCGGGGTCGGCAGCTCCCAGCGCAGGTCGAAGGTGTAGGCGGGGGAGCCGTCCTGATCGAGGGTCACCGAGGCGGTGGCAGTTCGCCCGGTCACCGTCGATCCGTCGACGAGCTCCACGCCGTCGCCGGTCAGGTGGTCGCGGACCAGCGCTCCGTGGGCGTCGTCACCGATCCGGGTGGCCAGCTGCACCGGCGAGCCCAGGCGGGCCAGCCCCAGGGCCACATTGGCCGGGCTGCCGCCGGGGGTGGCCCGGCGCACGCCCTGATCATCCGTCAGCACATCGACGAGGGCCTCACCGATGACCAGCGTCGGCAGCATCCCCACCGGTGTCTCCGTCCCGTCTCCGTTCGCTCGCATCACGGGGTCACCAGGATCTTCCTGCCCTTGCCGTCCTTGAACCGCTGCAGCGCCTCCGGATAGGCGGCCAGGCCGAACCGGTCGCTGATGAAGACCTCCGGGTCCAGCACCCCGGACGCGAACAGGTCGGCGGCCCGTTCGTAGCTGTGCAGCACCGCCATCGACCCGGTGATGGTGATCTCCTGGTTGTAGATCCGGTAGGGGTCGATGGTGGCGCGGGTCGCGTAGTCGGCCACGCCGAACTGCAGGTAGGTGCCCCCCTTGCCGACCCGGCCGAGCGCGTCCTGGATGGCCTGCGCGTTGCCGGTCGCGTCGATGACGACGTCCCAGCCACGCGGCTGCTCCAGCTCGTCCGGTGAGGCGGCGGCCCGGCTGCAGCCGAGCAGGCGGGCCGTGGCCAGCCGTTCGGGGTTGAGGTCCACCACGTCGACAGCGGCGGCGCCGGTGCGCTTGGCCAGCTCCAGCATCATCAGACCCATCGTGCCGGAGCCGTAGATCAGCACCTGGCTGCCCATCCGGGCGCGCAGCACGTCGTAGCCGCGTACCGCACAGGAGAGCGGTTCGATCAGCGCGGCGTCCTCGGTGCGCACGTGGTCGGGCAGCTTCACGCAGTTGCCCCCGGGCGCGAGGGCGAACTCGGCTGCGGCGCCGGGGCGGGACACCCCGATCGCGTTCCAGCGCTCGCACAGGTTGCCGCGGCCCATGCGGCAGTAGTGGCAGGCGTGGCAGTACAGCGAGGGGTCGACCGCGACCCGGTCGCCGACGGCGAGCCCGACCACGTCCGCGCCCGCGGCCACGATCCGCCCGGCGAACTCGTGCCCGGGGACGATCGGCAGGGTGGGTGCGAACTCGCCCTCCAGGATGTGGAGATCGGTTCCGCACAGCCCGACGGCGGCGACCTCGACGACGACGTCCTCGCGTCCCGGGGTGGGGTCGTCGACCGTGACGACGTCGACCACCCCGGGGGCGCTGATGACGGCTGCCTTCACTTGACGGCTCCCAGCGAGAGGCCCTGGACCAGCTTGTCCTGGGCGGCGAAACCGGCGACGAGAACCGGTACGGAGATGCAGACGGCTGCGGCGCACACCTTCGCCAGGAACAGGCCCTGGCTGGTGACGAACCCGGTGAGGAAGACGGGCGCGGTGCCGGCGACCACGCCGGTGAGCACCCGGGCGAAGAGGAGTTCGTTCCAACTGAAGATGAAGGAGATCAGCGCGGTGGCGGCGATGCCCGGAGCGGCCACCGGGCCCACGATCCTGACCAGCGTCGTCAGCAGGGACGCACCGTCCAGTGAGGCGGCCTCCAGGATCTCCTTGGGTACCTCGCCCAGGAAGGACCGCATCATCCACACCGCGATCGGCAGGTTCATCGACGTGTAGAGGATGATGAGCAGCCAGATGTTGTCCAGCATCCCCGCGTTCTGCGCGATCAGGTAGATCGGCAGCAGCCCGGCGACGACCGGCAGCATCTTGGTGGACAGGAAGAAGAACAGCACGTCGCTCCACTTGCGCACCGGCCTGATCGACAGCGCGTACGCGGCCGGGATGGCCAGCGCCAGCACCAGGAGGGTGGACGCGACGCTCGCGGTCAGCGAGTTGATCAGCGGCGGCCAGGGGCTCACCCCTGTGCCGGCGCCGAAGAACTCCCGGTAGCCCTGCAGGGTCAGCCCGGCGCCGAGGCTCGGCGGGTTGGTCGCGGCGTCCTGCTCGCTGTGCAGGGAGGTGAGCACCATCCAGGCGAACGGCAGGAAGAAGAGCAGCCCGCACAGCCACGCCACCAGGCCCAGCACGGGTCCACCGCGACGGTCGGACTGGTCCCGGCGGGCGGAGCGCCCGCCGGACCGGGAGCGGGAACGGATCACAGCGATGGTCACAGCGTCTCCTCCTTGAGCAGCGACGAGACGGTGCGCAGCGCCAGGGTGGCCAGCAGCAGGGAGCAGATGACGACGATGACGCCCTCGGCCGACGCCTGCCCGTAGTCGTGGCCCTCGTAGAAGGTCTGGTAGACGGCGTAGGGGAGGTTGGCGGTGCCCAGGCCCCCGGACGTGATGGTGAAGACGGCGTCGAAGTTCTGCACCACGTAGATGCTGCCGAGCAGTGCGGCGAGCTCCAGATACCTGCGCAGGTGGGGGAAGGTGAGGTAGCGGAACACCTGCCAGGTCCCGGCCCCGTCGACCCTGGCGGCCTCGACCACGTCCGCCGGGCGGCTCTGCAGACCGGCGAGCAGGATCAGCATCATGAACGGGGTCCACTGCCAGACCAGGGAGGCCTCGACCGAGATCAGCGGCACCGAGGACAGCCAGTCGGGCTGCGGCGCGTGGCTGCTCCCGAACAGGCTCCAGATCCAGGTCAGGCTTCCGTTGAGCAGGCCGTACGTGGCGTTGTAGATCGCGTGCTTCCACAGCAGCGCGGAGGCGACCGGGACCACCAGGAACGGCGTGATCAGCATGGTGCGGACGAGACCGCGACCGAAGAACTTCCGGTCGAGCAGCAGCGCCAGCCCGAGCCCGAGGGCCAGGCTCACCAGCACCACGGTGGCGGTCAGCACGACCGTGGTGAGGATCGCGGAGCGGAGCGTCGGGTCGCTGATGGCGTTGCTGTAGTTGGTCAGCCCGCCGAAGCCGCGGTCGGTCGGGTCAAGTGCGTTCCAGCGCATGAAGGAGATCACCACGGTGCCGACGAAGGGCAGTTGGGTGACGACGATCATGAAGATCAGCGCCGGGAGCAGCGGGGCCCGGCGCGCCCACGCGCTGAGCTGTCTGGGCTTCCTCGACGACGCGGGTGCGGTGACCGCAGGGGAACCGCGACGGGTGGTGATCAGGGGAGTGCTCATGTCGTCCCTCCCTTACTGGCCCGCGTGCTGCGCGGCGACCTTGGCGGCCAGCGACTGACTGGTGCTCAGCGCCTGCCCCACGCTGACCTGGCCCGCGATCGCGGCGCTGATCTGCTGGGAGACCTGGGTGCCCAGATCCTCGAACTCGGGGATGCCGACGAACTGGATGCCGGGAGCGGGCCGCGGCTGCACGCCGGGGTTCTGCGGGTCGGCGGAGTCCAGCGCGGTCAGCGTGGGCTGGGCGAAGGCGGCTGCGGCTGCGGCGTAGCCGGGGTTGGTGTAGGTCGAGGCGCGCTTGCCGGCCGGCACCCGGGACCAGCCGAGCGTGGTGCCGACCAGCTGCTCGTACTGCTTGCTGGAGGCCCAGGAGATGAACTTCCAGGCGTCACTCTGGTGTTGGCTTGCCTTCTGGACGCCCCAGGCCCAGGTGTAGAGCCAGCCGGAGCTCTTGGTCTGGTCGACCGGCGCGGGCACGTAGCCGAGCTTGCCGGCGACGGGCGAGCCGCTGCCCTCCAGGGAACCTGCCGCCGAGGTGGCGTCGTACCACATGGCGACCTTGCCCTGCTCCATGTCGTTCAGGCACTCGGTGAACCCGGACTGCGCGGCGCCGGCTTCGCCGTGGGCGCGGACCAGGTTGACGTAGAAGGACGTCGCCTTGGTGAAGGCGGGGCTGGTCAGCTGGGCCTTCCAGTCCTTGGTGAACCAGGTGCCGCCCATGGTGTTGACCACGGTGGTGAGCGGCGCGATGACCTCGCCCCAACCCGGCTGTCCGCGCAGGCAGATGCCCTTCATGCCGGGCTGGGCCCCGTCGGCCTCGGCGGCCAGCTGGGCCACCTGCTCCCAGGTCGGGTGCGCGGGCATGGTCAGGTGCTTGGCCGCGAAGACGTCCTTGCGGTACATCAGGAAGGACGACTCGCCGTAGAAGGGCTCGGCGTAGATCTGCCCGTTGGCGGTGAGCGACTGCTGGATGCTGGGCAGGATGTCGCTCTGGTCGAAGGTGGGGTCGGCCTGGGCTTCGGCGGAGAGCGGGGCCAGCCAGCCGTTCTTGGCGAAGAACGGCGTCTCGTAGTTGCTGATCGTCGCGACGTCGTACTGGCCGGACTGGCTGGAGAAGTCCTGGGTGATCTTGTCGCGGACGTCGTTCTCCGGCAGGACCGTGAAGTGCACGGCGATGCCCGTCGACTTGGTGAAGTACTTGGCGGTGAGCTGCTGCAGGTCCTCCATCTGCGGGTTGTTCACCATCAGCACGTTGATGGAGTGCGTCGCGCTGCCGCTCCCGCCTCCTGCGCCCGCGCCGGCGCACGCGGTGAGCAGCGAGGCGCTGAGCACCAGGGCGCCCAAGGGCGCGGTGCGGCGGAGGAGGGTTCGTCTGCCGGTCATGTCGTCCTCTTTCCGGTAGTCGGCTTTCCCGGGTGGGGGATGATGCCTGGTGGGGTGGTGCCGGGTGGTGGCCGGGGCAATTAGTACGTGGGCATGACAAATTCCGCTGTGGAGGCGAAGGAAGCAGGTGTGGCTCAGGGGTCCTGATCGCGCGTCCGCTCGCTTCGCGTCAGACCCTGATCACGGTGGGCCCCAGCAGCGAGTAGCGTCGGGCCTCCGCGATGGACAGGCCGGTGTCGGTGACGATCGCCTCGAACTCGCCGACCTGGGCGAACCTGCAGAAGCTGCTGACGCCGAACTTGCTGTGGTCGCCCATGAAGACCCGCCTTCGGGAGACCTCGATCGCCTTCGCCTTGACGTCGGCCACCACGGGATCGGGGGTGGTGAGCCCGTGCTCCCTGGAGATGCCGTTCGATCCCAGGTAGGCCAGGTCGACGACGAATCCGTCGAGCATCGAGCAGGCCCAGGAGCCCACCGTGGCCAGGGTCCTGGCGCGCACCCGCCCGCCGAGCAGCAGCACGGTCAGGTCGGGGGAGTCGGCGACGGCGGCCGCGGTGGTGAGTGAGGCGGTCACCACGGTGAGCGGGCGGTCCACGGGGAGCAGGCCGGCGAGTATCTGCGGGGTGTAGCCCTCGTCGACGAACACCGTCTCCGCGTCACCCAGCAGCTTCACCGCCTCGGTGGCGATCCGCTGCTTGTTCTCCACGTTGCGGTTGACCCGTTGGGCCAGCCCGGTCTCGAAGCCCGCGCTCTCCACGGGGTAGGCGCCGCCGTGGGTGCGGCGGACCAGGCCACGGCGTTGCAACTCGCCGAGGTCGCGCCGGATCGTCTCCGGTGCGACGCCGAGGTCCGCGGCCACCTTGGCCACGTCGATCCGGCCCTCCTGCCGAGCCAGCACGAGGATCCGGTGCTTCCGTTCCTCTGCCTGCATCTGTCCGCCCCCCTCTCCCCATCGCCGGACACGCCGTGCCCGTTCGGACATCGCGCGCCCATTTCCTGCCCGCAACAGAGTTATACCGTTGCTCCCGCCCGTGGCAGCCGCCCGCACACGACCGAAACAAACCCGAAGTCTGCCCGTTTCTCTCATCCCGTCACAGCAGATCAGGACCGGTATTGCGGACCTGAGGCGGATGCGGTATTGCCCGAATGCCCTGCTCCTTCTGCCCGTTTCCACGCCGGTCGGAGACTCGGTCCGCGGGCGGTGTCCGCGGGCGGCACTCGTGGAGCACGATCGTCGCGCAGGTTGCGAGGCGACGATCTTCCGGCATGACGTCGTCAACGACACGACGCGGAGCCGTCCCCGCTCACTCGTTCGTGCGACCGAACGGCCCCACCACCGCCGGATGAGCGGCCGGTCCTGATGGAGTGGGCATCCAGGGCAGGGCAGTTGGACAGATGGGGACGTCCGTGTCGCGCTACGACCATGCCGTGAACATCCCGGAGATCGACGAACTGCGGGCCGCGGTCGCGTCCGCCCGCACCGAGGTGGTGAACCACTGCGTCTACCGGAGGCTGAACAGCATCGGCGACGTCCGGACCTTCACCGAGCACCACGTGTTCGCTGTCTGGGACTTCATGTCGCTGCTCAAGTCCCTGCAGCGCGAGTTGACCTGCGTCGATGTGCCCTGGGTGCCGCACGGCTCGCCGCAGAGCCGCCGGCTGATCAACGACATCGTGCTGGTGGAGGAGAGTGACGAGCTGGGCGAGGGATTCACCAGCCACTTCGAGCTCTACCTGACCGGTATGGAGACGGCCGGTGCCGACACCCGGCCCGTCCAGGGCTTCCTGGCCCGCCTCCGCCGTGGCGACGACGTCCGCACCGCGCTCAAGACCGCCCAGATCCCGGCAGCGGCAGCCGACTTCGTGGAGGCCACCTGGGACCTCATCGAGAACGCGCCGGTGCACCGCCGCGCCGCAGCCTTCGCCTTCGGACGTGAGGACCTCATCCCCGAGATGTTCGACCAGATCGCCGCCATCGACGACCGGGGCGGGCGCCTTGCGCCCTTCCGCGACTACCTGGCACGCCACATCCAGGTCGACGGCGAGGAGCACACCCCGATGGCGATGGCCATGCTCGCCGACCTGTGCGGCGACGACAGCGCGAAATGGCGGGAGTGCGCCGAAACGGTCCGCGCCACGATGCGCGCCCGCCGCACTCTGTGGGACGCGATCACGGATGCTCTCGACGCACCTGAACACGTCCACGGAGCCTCGTGACCTCCGCAGTCTCCGGACCAGGGTGAGGGCCTCTGCAGAGGCGCAATGTGCTGTTGTCGGGCGTAATGGAGGGACCGGCCGATGAACCGCGCCTGAAGTCGATCGAGGTCGGTCGGTGCCTGCGCGACGCGGGATGAAGCGGACGGTGACCGAGAATGAGCGATGAGCGGTGGCTGGTCGGGGCGCATCCCGGCAACCCGCACGGGCTCGGTGAACGTCTGCTCGGATCCCTGATGGACCTGGCCCAGGAGCTGCCGCCGCAGCTCCTCGCGCCCCTGCTCGTCGGCACGGCGCACAAGTTCGGCGGCCGAGAGCTGTCGATCCTGTTGCCGGACTACGGGCAGACGGCGTTGGTTCCGCTACCGGGCCGCGGCCTGACCGCCGGAACGCCCGAACCGATCGCCGACACCACCGCAGGCGCCACCTTCCTGCGCGGCGCCCCGGCCGAGGTCCCACAGGCCGACGGCGTGCGGCTGTACCTGCCGCTGTCCGACAGCGGCAACCACGTCGGAGTGATGGCACTCACCATGGACGCCGTGGACGACGCCGCCAGGAGGCTGCTGCATCAGTTCGCACGCCTGGTCGCGGGTCTCCTACTCGCCAAGAACGGCTACACCGACCGGCTGTGCCAGACCCGGCGCCTCGAACCGATGAGCGTCGCGGCGGAGATCCAGTGGTCCCTGCTGCCCCCGCTCTCGATGTCCGTCCCCCGTGTCGCCGTGGCCGGCATCCTCGAACCGGCGTACGAGGTGGCGGGCGACAGCTTCGACTACGCCCTCAACGACGACCTGCTTCATGTCGCCACGATCGATGCGATGGGCCACGGACTGGACGCCGCCACCATGGCGACGGTCGCCATCGGCGCGTACCGGCACGCCAGGCGCGCCGACGTCGGCCTGGCCGACATCTACTCCTTCATGGACAGCGCCATCGCCGAACAGTTCGGGATCGATCACTTCGTGACCGCCCAGATGATGCGCCTGGACACCAGATCCGGCCACCTGGAGTGGGTGAACGCGGGCCACCCCGCGCCGCTGCTGATCCGGGACCGGGTCGTCGTGGAGCGGCTGGAGGGTGCGACCACGCTGCCGGTGGGGTTCGGTGGCGAGGCGCCGGTGGTCAGCGAGCGGGAGCTGCGGCACGGCGACCAGGTCCTGTGCTTCACCGACGGCCTGGTCGAGGAACGCGGAGCGGGCGGCGAGCAGTTCGGTGAGGAGCAACTCATCGAGGCCGTCAACCAGTTGGAGCGCGTCGACGACGGCGTGCGAGCGATCGTGCGGGCGCTCTCCCACAGCCTCAAGGAGCGACGGGGCGGCCAGACCAGCGACGACGCCACCCTGTTCATGATCGAGTGGCGCTGACCCTTCGAACTCTTCCTAATCAGCCGTCAGTCCTCCCAGTGCACCCCTGCCACCGCATGCACGGGCAGACAGTAGTCGGGGGTTGCCGCGCCCGGAACACGGACATGGATCCACGCGTCGTGGATCCAGACGGACAGACGCATGTTGCCGCTGAACGTCCGCCCGTCCACCTCCACATCGCCGGCGAAGCGGACAACGGCGGGCCGGTAGGGGTCAACCTGCGGTTCCATGCTTCCAGCTTCCTGTGACCGCGCGGGCACTGCACGTCGGGGGCACGGGGTCTCCGGTCAGCGCAGACATCCTGGGCAGGGATGGCGGTGGGCCAGGGCTTCGCCGAGCGGAACCAGGATCACGTCGGGAGTGCCGCCGTCGTTCGTGCGCGCGATGTCCTGGCCTGCCAGGAATATCGTGCAGTCCCCGCGGGAGTGGTAGATGTCGCTTGTCTTGGTGGTGAAGACGGCTGCCGGGGTTGGCATGGCGGGCGCTCCTCGCGGTCGCTGCCTGGTGTCGGGGCTTCGGGGGCTTCGGGGGCTTCGGGGGCTTCGGGGCCGTCGGCGAGGAGCGCTCGGGCGGTCTGCCGGTTGCCAGGACGCGTAGCGGCCGCCATGAGCCGATTCGCCCGCCGAGGGGCGCTCTCCGGTGGCACCACCAGCAGTTCCCACTCCCCGATGCGGTAGGAGAAGAGGGTGATCGCGTGGGGATCGTGGGTGGGCTCGTGCCAGTTCACTCGTACGTCGTGGGATCCGGCCGGGACGCTGTGGGACAGCTCGGTCCACGCGGTGACCTGGACGGCGGCCCCGGTGATGCGACCCCATATGCCGTCCAACTCTTCGATCAAGTCGGGGAGTTGCTCGGAGAGGTTGTGTGAGTGCGGCCACCAGGCGCCGCTGAGTCGGGACGGCGGACCCTCGGGGGTCAGCGCCAGCCGCAGCGAAGGTCGGGCCTGCGCGACGGCCGCGAGCGCGGGGCCGGTGTTCGTGGTCATGGGGGTGACTGCCTTCTCCGTCGCCGGCCCGGTCCCAGTCGTGGGTCCGGGTTCGTATCGTTGGCCTCGTGGCGCTTCGGAACCGGTCGTCAGGGACCGCGCTTCGTCCGCCGGGCGCCGGTTCCGAGCCGGTGGAGGTGCCAACGGTGCGGCTGGGCCGTCGTCGGCAGCGCGGCGTGCCGGGCGTTGGCCAGCTGGATGAGCAGCGCGCAGGCGCTGATCATGGCGACGAGCGCGAGGACGGTGAAGAGCGTTGTCATCGTTCCCACCGTCCCTCGGACACGAGGATCCGGCCGATGGGCCTGAGCGGGGGAGACTCCGCCCGGGGCGGGGGGAGAGTGACGGAGGGCAGCCGAAGCAGTGACACGGACATGGTGCGCGTCCCGTCCCCGGGCCTGCGCGCAGGCCCGGTGTCGGCGTTCGCCGAGAACGACAGGGGCACTGCAGCCGGTGTTCGGAAAACCCTCGGTGATTTGAGCCTACTCCGCGCCATGCCGCGGGGGGCCGACCCCGGGTCCCCGATTCCGGCGTGGCCCGGGAACGTCGCCGGGACCGGACCTCGCCGGGGTGCGGGTGCTCGCTGCCCGCGGCCTCGCGCGGCCCGCCGGCAGCCACGCCACCGCGGCCCCACGGGAGTAGCGTGGAATCGGGCCCGAAGCGGCTCGGCGCGTCGGCCTCCGGGCCGACCGACGTCGGCCGTCGGGCGCGGTGGTCCGCGGCGGACAGGCGGTGTTCCATGAGTGTCGATCCTTCGACGCCGGCAGCGGGACGGCTGCTACCGGACACGCACGACTGGCCGCAGGCGCCCGGCGCGGTGGTGCTGCGGTTGGAGACGACGGCCTCCCGGCTGGGGACTCACGACGGCGCCTGGTGGCCGCGCTCACGCGACCTGACCAAGGAGCTTCCGGCACTGGTCACGGCGGTGGCGGAGTCCGTGGGGCCGATCGAACGGGTGGGCCTGGACGCCGCCGCCTGGGACGACGTACCGGGACGGATGACCGTCGACGACCGCGTCGTCCACATCGACTGGTTCCCTGTCGGCGACGACACCGTGATCCTCACCCGCGGCGCCCACGACCACTTCCTGCTCCTGGTCGTCCCTCCCGACGCCGACCCCGCGGCCGCGCATGCCGCCATGGCTGCGGCCGTGCTGGCCGGTGCCTCGGACACGGCCCAGCAGATCTTCGTCAAGACCGGTATCACACCTGCCGGGTGACCGCCGATCAGGCGCCCGACGGAGCTCGGCGGACGCGGGAGGTCCGCATCGCCCGCATCCGGCCTGGCGCAACCGTGGCGGCTGTCGGAGTCCGCGCGGCACGTTCCTTGCCGCCTCGGCAAAGAACGTGCCGTCGACCTGCCACCTTGGTGCTCCTTTGGGTGCACGATGGAAGTGACACACCCCTGATCTCCGAATCGGCATGTACTCCCCAGTGGATTCCCCTTCGGCCCGGGGCGGCGCGCGGCCGAGGTCCGATCGTTGGCCTCGGCAGCGACGACGCCCGGAGGAGCAGGTCGCCACCGGACGACCCGATCGGATCCCACGTGGGTGGTGGCGACAGAGGAGATGACCATGTTCGGTTATCGTGTTCCGGCTCCGGACCAGGCGATGCTGATCTCCGGAGGCCGACGGGGGATGGGGACGGCCCCGTTCCGTGTCGTCACCGGTCACGGCGCGTTCGTCTCGCCGGTGTTCCGCAAGACCCGCTTCCTGACCCTCGCGATGTGCGAGGCGGAGGTCGACGAGAACTGCGTCACGCACCAGGGCATCGCGCTGACGGTGCGGGCGGTGATCGCCTTCAAGGTCGGCAACGACAAGGAGAGCATCGTCAACGCCGGCCAGCGGTTCCTGTCCGACCAGGACCAGATGTCGGTGCTGACCGGCCGGATCTTCGCCGGTCACCTGCGGTCGATCATCGGTTCGATGACGGTCGAGGAGATCGTGACCGAGCGGCAGAAGCTGGCCACGGAGGTGCTGGAGACCTCCAAGGCCGAGATGGGCAAGATCGGCCTGATCGTCGACTCGTTGCAGATCCAGTCGATCGACGACGGGCAGACCGGCTACATCGCGGCGATGGCGGCCCCGCACCAGGCCGCGATCCAGCGTCAGGCGAAGATCGCCCAGGCCCAGGCCACTCAGGCCTCCGCCGAGGCGGAGCAGGCCGCCGCCCGGAACCAGGCCGAGTACGCCCGGCAGACGGCGGTGGTGAAGGCGCAGTACACGGCCGAGGTGGACCGGGCCCAGGCGCAGGCCGCGCAGGCTGGTCCGCTGGCCGCCGCGCACGCCCAGCAGGAGGTGCTGACCGCACAGACGGAGCTGGCCCAGCGGGCCGCGGAGCTGCGTGAGCAGCAGCTGGTCGCGGAGGTCGTGCGGCCCGCGGAGGCGGAGGCGGAGCGGATCCGGGTGCTGGCGCTGGCGGAGGCCGAGCGGATGAAGATCCAGGCGGAGGCGGCGGCGTCCAACGACCGCGTGGCCCTGGACCGGATGCTGATCGACCAGCTGCCGTTGATCGTCAAGGAGGCGGCGGGCGGCCTGGCCGGCGCGAACGTCAACGTGTTGAACGGCGCGGACGGCCTCGGCGAGATCGCGGCCGGGCTGGTCGGGCAGGGCCTGACGATCCTGGACTCGGTCCGACAGAACCTCGGCACCTCCCGCACGCTCCCGGACGGTGAGGGAACACCGCGCGCACGGCACCTCGGCACGGTGGAATGACACCGGGTCGGATCCGTGGAGACCGGGGAGCGTGGTCTCTCCGGTCCGCGTGAGCAGCTGACCGACCGGGCGACGCCTCGCGGAGAGGAGTCGCCCGGTCGGTCAAGTGCTCACTCGCTCGGCGGTGATGACGCCCCGTTCGAAACCAGCCGATCGGTGGTGCCAGGCTGCCGACGGACCGCCTGTCCCGGCCCCGGCCGTGTCGCTCGGTCGGCCAGGGTGTCCCGGCCGTAACCTGGAGGCGGCCGTTGGCCTGCGCCGGTATTCCCCGGGCGCGGCCAGGCGCAGGTGGTGGCTCAGCCTCGGCCTTTGGTTCGTGTCGTCTGATTCGTGTCGTCGGCAGGAGCGGGACATGGACTTCGTCGTCGTCGTGGAGATCCCCCAGGGATCCCGCAACAAGTACGAGATGGACCACGCTCTCGGGCGCATCCGGTTGGACCGGATGCTCTTCACTTCCACCCGGTACCCGGCCGACTACGGCTACGTCGAAGGCACGCTCGGACTGGACGGCGAGCCGCTGGACGCACTCGTTCTGGGCGGCGACCCCACCTTCCCGGGGGTGCTGATCCGCTGCCGTGCCCTGGGCATGTTCCGCATGAACGACCAGCAGGGCGAGGACGACAAGGTGCTGTGCGTCCCGGCCACCGACCCCCGGATGGACCACCTGCACGAGCTCGGCGACGTGTTCGCCCACGACCTCCGGGAGATCCAGCACTTCTTCGAGGTCTACAAGGATCTGGAACCCGGCAAGTCGTTCGACGGCGCGTCGTCCTGGCTCGCCCGGTCGGCGGCCGAGCAGGAGATCACCGCGGCACGCGCCCGGACGCACAGCGGACCGGCGCCGGACGAACTCTGATCCGCCCCTGCGCGGAGCGGCCGGCGATCTTCGCCGCTTCGGCGAGGTCAGCGGGGCTGGGGTGAGCGGGGGATCTGGTCGGTGTCGAATTCGCCGTCGGCGATCAACCGGGCCAGGTGCGAGAGCTGGTGATGGTGGGAGCGGGCGTAGACGCGGAACGCCGCGAACGCCTCGTCCGGGGTGACCTGCCAGCGCTCGGCCAGGATGCCCTTGACCTGCTCCAGGACGATCCGGCTGGTCAGTGCGTACTGGAGCTGTCCGCGCTCGGTCTCGCTGTGGGCCAGGGTGCGCTGCTGCAGGATGGCGATGGTGGCCACGTCCGCGAGCGCCTGGGCCAGGGCGGTGTCCGCGTCACTCAGGGCGTTGTCCCTGGTCTGGAACAGGCCGAGAGCGCCGATGACGCGCCCGCGCAGCCGCAACGGGATCGCGTTGGTGGACAGGAAGCCGGACTGCAGGGCGGCCGGGGTGAACTGCGGCCACGCCTTGGTGACTTTCGGGTCCTCCAGGTCGATGTTGGTGCGCGGCCGGCCGCTGCGGTAGCACTCGACACACGGGCCCTGGTCGTGCTGCAGGGCGAAGAGCTCCAGCAGCCGGGTGTTCTCGTCCGAGGCGGCCAGCACCTGCAGCACGTCGTGCTCGTCGGCCAGCAGCACCCCGCACGCCGCAACGTCCAGCAGTTGCACACAGTGCTCGGACAACCGCTGGAGGAAATCGATCAGGTCGAAGTCATCGATCAGGGAGTCGGCGACCTCCACGAAGATCTTGGTGAGTTGCTGCTCGCGGGCCATGGCGATCAGTCCTTGTCTGAGACGGGCAACGGAGTGCCGTTGCCGTTGCCGTTGAGGTCCAGGCGCAGTCGTCGCGCGACCACGTCCCGGGAGACGTCGGTGAGTGGCCGGCCGCTGCTGTAAGCATGCGCGCGCAGCCGCAGCAGAGCCTGAGTCAGGGGCACGTCGAGCTGGACGCTGACCATGCCGGTGGCCTGGTGCACGACCGCGTGCAACAGAACGTCGGTGGAATCGGCCGGAACGGCCCCGTCCAGGCCTGGTAGGACGCTCCCCAGAGCGTGCCCGGCCAGGGTGTGCGCCAGGACCAGCGCGTCACCGACCTGCCCGTCGGCCAGTGACCCCGCCGTCCGGCGCACCAGGGTCAGCACGCCGACGCGGATCGCCCCGATGCCCATCGGGAAGCAGAACACCGCGCGGGCCGCCAGTCCGGCTGCCTCCACGCTCAGAGCCGGCCAGCGGTCGGGCCGCACCCGCGCAAGGTCGGGCACCAGCACCATCGCGCCGCTGCGCACGGCCTCGGGACCGGGGCCCTCGCCGAGGGTGAACTGCAGGTCCTCGAACCTGCCGGCGGCCTCGTCGGTGCACCACATCAGCTCCACCCGGTCACCCCCGGTCGCCAGGGAGACCGTCAGCCCGGCAACGCCCAGGGTTTCAGCGGCCCGGGCAGCGACGTCCGCTGTGGCGTCGAACCCGTCGTCGAGCTGGAGCAGTCGCAGAACTTCGGCCATGCCGTCACTGATCACCAGTTGTCCTGTTCCAGACGACCCTGGGGGCGTTGCAGGTCGGTGCCCGCCTGATCCTCCCCAGGTGGGAACGGGACGTCCCGCCGAGAGCCGGCGAGGAGGGCGCAGCTCCCGCCCGGTGGGACCACCGTACCGCGCTCCCCACCGCGCCGGTGCGCAGGGAACGACCGAGAACCTACGTCAACAGGGTAGTCCGGGATCTGCGTCCGGGATCTGCGGTACCGGCCCGGTCCCGAAACGGATGCGGGGAGGCGGACCGGCACTACGCCGGGCGTGCGGGCTGCGGCGCGAGCAGGACGTTCTCGGTACGGGTCAGGGCGAACAATCGCGCAATCGTCGGTGCCGGGTGGTGCAGTCGCACCGATGCGCCTACCGCAGCGGCGCGGTGGTAGGCGTCCAGGAACGCGCTCACGCCGCTGCAGTCGCAGAAGTCGACGTAGCTGAGATCGACATCGATGCTGCGCATGCCGTCGAGCAGGCACCGAGTCAGGGTCTGGCGAACCAGTGGGGCGGACTCCAGGTCGATCTCACCGATCAGGGTGATCTCTGTACTGGTCCCGCGATCCTGCCGCTCGACCGTGAACGTCGCCGCCCCCGCTCGCGGCCGGGGAAGGCGGTGGTTGATGATCATGCATCGAGTCACGATGCTCTCCACGGACATCCAGATCTCCTCGGCTGTCTCGTCTGTGAGACCGCCGTGGTCTGGGGCAGTCGGAGCAAGGCCGCAGAAGCGGCCTGGGGCCGAGCGTTGGGGCAGCTGTGTCGTACCGGCTTCGACCGTGCGCGCCGACCAGGCAAACAGATGTTCTGCTGCGAACTGTACGACTTGCCGAGGCCCGCTGCTACCACCCGGAGCGTGGGAGATGCCGGACTGTGCGAGCGCGGGCCGGTTCTTGACGCTGACGGGCAGGTCCTTGGTCGCGTGTGCGGGCCCGACGCGCGGGTAGATGTCGGTTGTGGCCAGCGGCGATGCCCATCACCACGCCGGACGCACCTTCCGGTTGCGCGCGGCGGATCGCCGTGCCCGTGGCGCGGCCCGACGGTGGCGGCACACCGGCGAGGAGGCCCGGTGGGCGCGGAGCGATCTGCCGGCGAGACGTCTGCTCGCGCGCGTGTTCGCGTGTCTGTTCGTCGCGGGGGCGGCGGGGTTCGCGGTCCTCGCCGCGGGCGCACCACGCGCCGACCGAGGCTTCGACGCGGCTGTCGCCGCCGTGTGCGCGGTGTTCGCGGCGGTCGCCGTAGCGGACCTGGCAGTCCTGCGGCGGCGCTTCGCGGAGCAGGAGCGATGGGGAAGGGACTCGGGCCCGAACCGGCTTGGAGGCGGTCATGGCGCGGCTGACGATTCACGGCGGTGAGCTGGTGGCCCGGCCGTCCTGGCTTGAACGACCGGTGATGCGGCACGGGCCGGTGCGCGTACCCCTCACCGTCGTGGCGCGTGTCGAGGTCCTCGCCGAGCCATGGCGCTGCCTGCGCGGCAGCCGAGAGAGCGGCCTGTCGATCCCCGACAGGGCGTGGCTGGGGGTGTGGCAGCACCCGGCCGGGCGTGACTGGATCGCAGTGCGTCCCTGGCGCGGTCCTGTCCTGCTGGTCGAGTTGCGGCCGCCGGCCGAGTTCGCCCGCGTCGCCCTCTCCGTGGCCGATCCGCAGGCGCAGGCGGCGCGCCTGCGCGCGGCCGTCGACGAGGCACGACGACGAGAGGGTGTCGCAGCAGCATCCTGAGGTCGACCGAACAGCCGGGGATCACTCGACCCGGTGACCGCACGGCCGGAAGCGCAGCATGGGCCGGCCCGCCGCACCCTCGAACTCGATCGCGGTCGGCACCCGGCCGCACCTCGGGCAACGCGGCAGGTCGCCGTCGCGTGCCCGCCGGAGCAGACTCTCGAACTGTCCGGCAGGGATCGGCGCGATGCTCTCGACGGGCGTCGGCTCTCCGGCACTCTCCCAGTGGTCGGGCCCACCGTCGCGCCACTCGACGTCAGCGGTGTCGAACACGCCGTGCTCTTCCAGGAGCAGCCACAGATCGGCCAGGTCGGCAGCAACGCCGACGTCGCGGCCGTCGACCTCGACCGGGCGGCCGACGGGGTGCCCAGGGCCGGACTCGATGCCGTAGACGATCACACGGTGGCTGCTCACCCCACCTCCACTCGGACGAACGTCCCCGTGCGGGCGACGCTGCAGAGCGCGGCCTGCTCGTGCCCGAACGGCACGTGGCGGTGCCCGACGTGCAGCTCGTGGTCGACCGGCAACATCGACATCACGCTGCTTTCGCTTCGACGATGTGGGCCTCCGCGGCCGCGCGCTTGACCGCCTCGCAGCCCGCCTTCGCCTCCTCCTGGGAGGCGTAGCCCTGTCCCTCGGCCACGGTCTCGCCGTTGTCGGCCTTGAGATGCCAGTGCCACTCGTTGTTCTCGGCCTGCCAGACTTCGAAGTGCGCGGGCATGCCGGCCTCCCGTGGTCCTGGTCTCCTGGCTTCCAGGGTGCGACCAGGGTGGCGGGTCGGCATCTCGGACCATGGGCGATTCACCGACGCGGCACGGCATCACGGCGGGCCGCAGCTACGCGGTGAGTTCGTCGAGGAGGGCGTTCAGTTCCCGGCGGCGTTGCCGTCGGTGCCAGGGCTGCCAGTGGCCGCCGAGTTCGCGTGCTCCCTGTGGTGCCGGGACGATCAGGACCGGGCACATCGCCCGGGTGATGCAGCGCCGGGCGACGGACCGTCGGGGCGGCCACCACGAGTGACGCCGCTGCGGTGCGGCGACGACGAGCAGGTCCTCGTCCCGGCAGGCGGACGCCGTCAGCGCCTGGTGCAGGGGGAGGCCCTCGGTCTCGATGGACACCACCACGTCACCTGGCACGCCGCCCATCGCCTGGTCGAATGCGTGCCGAGCGGCTGCCAGCGCGTTTCGCTTCAGCGCCCACCGGGGGTCCTCCGCCGCGAAGGGCTGGGGACCCACTCCGGTGGTCCACCCTCCGCTTTCTGGTTCGGCCGGCGGACGGTACGTCCGGACCGCTCGCACCTCCATGCCGCGGCGACGTGCCATCTCCACCGCCTCGCGCAGTGCCCGCAGCCCTGCGAGCGAGTCGTCCACACCGACGACGACCCGGCCGGGGTTCCGCTGCCGCATGGTCGATCACCGTCCTCGCTTCACCTGGCCCGGTGTCACCAACGCTGAGGTTCTCGGCTGTTCAGGCCCCGCCGTCTGGCCAGTGCTATCGCGGCGAGCAGCGTCCACCAGGCCGCGTCCGCCAACAGGACCGTGACGGCGAGCAGAAGCACATCCGCGCTGCGCACGGTGAATGCCACGGCGAGCAGGAAGGCGCCGAGCGCCAGCCCGGCCAGCCCGACCACGCGGCGGAGACTGTGGCGGCGGTGTCGCGGCGGAGCCCAGGCGTGGAAGCATTCCAGCAGGTGCACCAGGTCGGGTTCGCTCGCGCGCAGGTGCTCCTCGATGTCGGACAATGCGCGTCGCTCGTACTGGGAAAGCATCGCGTGCGCCTCCCGCGTTCCGGTTCTGGGACTCAGGCGCCGACAGCAGGTTGGCATGGAATCGGACCAGCCCAGCCGAGCTTCCAGAGATCAGCCGCAGCCCGGCGCGTCCCTGATCGGGCGGTGATGCTGTTCGCGGACATCCAGGCCCCTCGGCTGTCGAGTCTGGGACACCGCCGGGGTCTGGGGCAGCTGGAGTGGTCGCCGCTGGAGCGGCCGACTCAGTCGGTCTGGCCGAGGCGCCAGAGCACAGGGCTTCGGGCGTTCGAACCCGCCAATAACGCATATCCGCAATCGACTCTACGCCGTGGTGCAGCAGCCTGACACCGCACGGACTGTCCCGCTGTCCCGGACCAGCCGAAGCACCGGTCGGCCCGGCCGGAGGCGTCGCCGTCGGCCCGGTCCACCGCGCCGTCGGCGGATCTTGCCCTGGTGGCTCGGGGCAGGGAGCCTCGCCGGCCGAGGTACGTCACGGTATGCGCATTCCATCTGTCCGTGTTGGGATGGTGCCTGACGCCTGGGGTCCGACTGTCCTGAAGCCCCCGACACGACCTCCCCGTCGTCACCCCGTGAAGCTGCACAGGAGGAGTGGTTCGGTGTCTTGCGGGGCTCTTCACCAGGAAAGCCAAGGCTGCGCGCTTCCGACGCACCCTACGGGCACGACGGTCGTCACAATTCCGGCCGCCGATCACCATGGTTCTTGACCTCACCGTGTTCGGCCTGGCCATCACACTCGAGCCGGTGCCGGTCATCACGTTCATCCTCCTGCTGTCCGCAGAGCGGGGACTGTACAAGGGGCTGGCGTTCATCCTGGCCTGGCTCTCGTCGCTCGTCCTCGTCCTGGCCCTCGTGGTGCTGGCGACGGGGGGCACCCCGCCCGCGCGCAGCTCCACGTCCTCCACCGCGGTCCTCGGCATCAAACTGGCTCTTGGCGTCGGGCTGATCGCCTACGGGGCACACAGGCGCCGCCGACTCGGCCGTCCTCGTACGCGACCCGCGTGGACCGCCCGGCTCAACCGCGTCTCTGTCTGGACCGCGTCGGGACTGGCTGTTCTGGTGCAGCCGTGGGGACTCGTCGCAGCCGGCTGCGCGACGGCGGTCGACGCCGACATGTCCCGAGCCGCCACCTACCTGGCCCTCACGGGGTTCTGCCTGCTTTCCACGGCGAGTCTCCTGGTGATGCAGCTCTACGCCACGTTCGCACCAGAGGCGGCCCAGGACCGGTTGACGAGACTCAGCGGGTGGATCGAGAGCCACGAAGACCAGGCCATCGTCGCGATCTCCCTGCTTGCCGGCCTCTGGCTGGTCAGCAAGAGCATCTCTCAACTAGTCGGCTGACCCGCGCCGTCCGGCGAACAGACAGACAGCGTCTCCACTGCCGGAAACGGTCGGACGTGCTCGGCGCAGGCGGGCATTCTCTCGGGAAACGTGGTGATCGTCGCGGTGCTGTGGGACGGCCGCGCTCCCCGGCTGCCGGCCTCGCTCCGTGAGAGCTCGCGGGCAGCGCGGCCCAGCAGGCTGCGACGCTCGGCTTGGGCCGGTTGCTGCCGGGGCCGCCGCGACCTGGGGCTCGGACCAGGCCTTGGTCGCCGGGCGCGGCATCCGCACGCGGAGCGATAATGCAAGGGATCGCTCCGCAGCAGGTCGGTGCTGCTGCTATCGACCCGGGGTACAGAGACCGGAGGATTGCCATGGCTCTTGTGGCGTCACCGTCAGCTCCTGTAAGTGTCGGCGTAGGTCCGCCCAAGTTCATCACCCCACCGCGGCCGCTGTGGTGGGCGGACCAGCGGCAGGCCGTCGGCTATCCGCTCTTGGCGATCGGGGTCTGGCTGTTCGTCACGCTCTGGGTGCTCGACTACCCGCAGACCGGGCCCGCCCAGGACGCCCACCTGAACGAGATCATGGTGGGGATCGTGGTCTTCCTCAACGCCCTGGCGCGTCTGATGCGTGACCCCTCAAGGGTCAGCGACGGGGTTGTCGCGCTGGCGGGCGCATGGCTGCTGGTCGCTCCGTTCGTTGTGGGCTACACCAGCTATGCTGAGGCGGGTGATGCGGCGGTCGTCGATGTGGTGACCGGAGGCGTGCTCATTGTGCTGGCGCTCTACAGCGCCTTCGCGCTGAAGTTCTCCGAGCGGCTCTTCCAGCGCCAGGCCCGCCGGGCCCGCCGGGCGTGATCCGGCCTCTGCGCACCGGCTGTGCGCCGCGGTTCACGGACCGACAAGTAGCTCTTGAATCAGGATGGCGACTGCCGTAGCGGCGAGGGACCAGCCGAAGAGGCGGGCTCGCAGCGTCGAATAGCGGGCGGTGTATTCCTGCCGCATGGCGTTGCTGCGTTCGGCGAGGCGGCGGATGGTGGCACGGGAGGTTTCCATGCGATCGGCCGTGTAGACGCGGATCACCTCTTCGCGTTGGGC